>NZ_JBWPJP010000003.1:0-117159 GCF_056583855.1 Prevotella sp. C0209C1
TGTGAAAGGAGATGCTATCAATGTATTATTAGTTGCGGCAGCATATAACTTCAAAAGAGCTATGAGAGCTCTTTTGTACCTTATAAAAAGAATCAGCATAAAGCTTGTCAGTACAAACTTTATGCTGAAATATAGTTTTTAAGGGACGACTATATAAAAGATGGAGGAACAAAGATAGTGGCGATAGTCTGTGATGGACACACAGGGCTTTTACAGGCTATAACCTTCTGCCCGGTACAAATGTGCCAGTTTCATCAATTGCAAATCATCAGAAGGCTTCTGACAAATAACCCTCATTTGCCTGCAAGCATAGAGTTGCTGGCATTGGCAAGGATGATGTTTACCATCGGAAAGGAGCAGTTCTTAATGGAATTTGGTAAATGGTGGCGTAATGGACATTTGGTAGGCTGAAAAAGCTCCAAATGTCCATTACGCCGCAGAATATTATTTTGCTCCTATAGGAAAAATAAAAAACAAGAACATGCTAATTCCCTTTTACCATCATTTTAGCAAAAACAAGATGACACCTTTTCCAGCTGTAATTTTAAACAAATTCACTGAAATTGTCAGATTATAGCTTTTCAATAAATTTGATATTCCTTCTTTATATTTTGCAGCATTTCCTCTTGCTTCGTTTCCTTTTTACTCATTATAATCTTCATTGCAAAAGGCTTGGGTAATATAAGATAAGTTCTCTTATCGCCTGCAGATCCTTCCTGATAAGGCTGTGCTTTATAAGTGGATATAACATTGTAAATATACTCTCCCCTCCTTTTCTTGCTATCAAATTTTTCCTGTATATAATTGGCATATTGGCAACCACTTAGATAAAAAGAATCTCCTGATTGCTGATATTCCACCTCCACGTCTATCTGCCAGTCTTTATACTTATGTCCATAGAATACATTAATCGTAGAACGCACAAAGGCATTTGTTTGATTCTTAATATTATACTCTAACCCTGTAGATCGTTTAGCCCTGAGTATGACATTCCTTATCGTATCTATACATAAATAGCCCGAGTCCTTCCATTCTTTTTTTGACTTGAATAGGATTCTCACTACATTAGCCCCCAATCCTTCCGTCTGCTCATCTACATAAAATGTATGTTCCTTTACGAATTTCTCGTCCATATCAGAAACAAAATCATGATAAAGCATATTTTTAAGATTGCCAAAATCACACCCAGCATTATGATCTTTAAAGGTGATAATATTCTCTACGGGATCAATTTCAAAGAATTCGTTCTTTCTAACTAATCCTTTACTCACAAAACGGTACAACTCTGTATTACCGACACTTTGTGTCTTATAGTCATAATTTTGCACTACATTATTTCTATATTTTTCTGCTTTAGTCTTGATAAAATTCTTCAGCATAGGTTTAATCCAAGCTGGCTCTCCAACATAATTCACCACAATCTCCGAAAGCATTCGTATAGTCTGTTCCAAAAACAGCGTATCAGGTAACATTTTTACGCATATTTTCTGATAGTTAACATGTGAAACTGTAAGACTATCAAAGGTAAAATCCAAGTTCACGCTACCCTGTTGGTCACTGAATGTGCTTTTCACTTTCCCTTTATAAGTTGTATAGACACTTGCCCTGCTTACAGGAACATCATTTACTTTATCCCACAGCACAAAATGCCTCTGTGCGTATAAGCCCACAGATAAAAACAAGGAAACAACTATGATAGAAATTCGTTTATTCATTTAATATATAAGTTATATTGTATTCACTAATTGTTTTTAATAATAGAAATATAATAATATTCAAGGAAATCTTTTAATTGCCTTTCACAAATAAGCTAATTTTATTCCATATCGCCTATATAAATGTATTATTTATACTCTATGGTGGATTCAACTACGTTTACAAATTTAAGAAAAAACTTACTTGGTGTTCAGATTCCCAACTTTTCTTGACCTTGCTTTAATTTTATATTGATATTCTTCTACTACTATCTGATAAAATAATATACAAGTACTTCTGGAAAGATACAACACAATAGTCGTTCGGTAGTATTCATGGAGGCAAAAATAATAAATATTTATGAAATCATGTGCTTGATAAAAGAAGACTCGCAACAGGGTTTTAGGACTGACCAGAAAAAGTCAAAACTCTACAAAAAGAGGATATGCCTATTTGACATACCCTCTTATAACATGTTTTATAAATGAACTTTTAAATATTATTCTGCTTTTGTCTCTTCTGATGCTACTGCATTATCAGAAGTTTCTGACTCAACTTTTTTTGTAGAACGACGACTACGACGAGTCTTCTTAACTTCTGTTTTAAGAGTTTTAGCCATATTCTCATCAAAATCAACAAGCTCTATAAAAGCCATTTCTGCAGCATCTCCTTGACGAGTTCCCAACTTAATAACACGAGTATAACCACCAGGGCGATCACCTACCTTTACAGAAATATTCTTAAATAATTCTGTCACTGCTTCCTTATTCTGTAAATAGCGGAAGACTACACGACGCGAATTAGTTGTATCTTCTTTAGAACGTGTTATTAATGGCTCTACAAATTTCTTTAGAGCCTTAGCTTTTGCTAAAGTCGTAGTGATTCTTTTGTGCTCGATCAATGCAATTGCAAGATTTGATAACAATGCTGCACGATGAGGAGCAGTACGACCTAAATGATTAAATTTTTTATTATGTCTCATTTTTAATTCTCATTATGAACAAACTATAAGAACTGACTTCTATTTTACTTTTATAATAAATATAATCGAAAAATTAAAGGAAGTATCTTATTCTTTATCCAATTTATATTTTGTAATATCAGTTCCAAACGATAGATTCAGACCTTCGAGCAAATCATCAAGCTCTGAAAGCGATTTCTTACCAAAATTACGGAACTTTAAAAGATCTGTCTTATTATATTGAACCAAATCGCCTAGTGTTTCAACATCAGCTGCTTTTAAACAATTAAGCGCACGAACACTTAAATTCAATGTTGCATCTGTAAGCTTTGTCTTCAATAACTGACGCATATGCAAAACTTCTTCATCAAATTCTTGATTATTCTCTTGATCAGGAGATTCTAACGTAATCTTCTCATCTGAAAACAACATAAAGTGATGTATAAGAGTTTTAGCAGCTTCCTTTAAAGCTTCTTTTGGAGGAATGGAACCATCCGTAGTAACTTCAATGATCAGTTTATCATAATCCGTCTTCTGTTCTACACGATACGGTTCTACAGAGTATTTTACATTACGTATAGGAGTGTATATTGAATCGATTGGGAGTACATTAACATCTGTGCAAAACTCACGATTTTCATCTGCAGGAACATAACCTCGCCCTTTATTGATGGTAAGATCAATTTGCATAGATGCCTTTGAGTCTAAATGACAAATCACCAAATCAGGGTTTAACACTTCAAATCCAGTCAGATAATTGCTGATATCACCTGCTTTAAACTCCGTGGAATTCTCTACAGTTATACTAACTTTCTCATTCTCGAATTCTTCTACTACTTGCCTGAATCTAACCTGTTTTAGATTCAATATGATGTTGGTAACATCTTCCTTTACACCTGGTACAGAAGAAAATTCATGCTCAACACCAGCTATACGAATGGTATTTATTGCAAAACCTTCTAGAGATGAAAGGAGGATGCGACGTAAAGCGTTACCTATAGTAACACCAAAGCCAGGCTCTAAAGGACGAAATTCGAATTTTCCGAAAGTCTCATTTGCCTCCAGCATCACAACTTTGTCAGGTTTTTGAAATGCTAATATCGCCATTAATTGAATGATTTTTAATTATTTAGAGTACAACTCAACGATCAACTGCTCTTTAATATTCTCTGGAATATCTGCACGGTCTGGTCTGTGAAGAAACTTACCAGCCTTTGCATTTTCATCCCACTCCAGCCAAGGATACTTACTATGGTTAAATCCTGCTAAAGCTGTTTCAATAACCTCAAGGGATTTAGCTTTCTCACGTACACCAACGACATCACCAGCCTTAACACAGTAAGAAGCAATATTCACAACACTACCATTAACTGTAATATGCTTATGCCCTACCAGCTGACGTGCAGCTGCTCTTGTAGGAGCTATACCAAGACGGAAAACAACATTATCAAGACGTGATTCTAAACTCTGAAGAAGAACTTCACCAGTAATACCATCAGATTTAGCAGCCTTCTCAAATAAATTGCGGAACTGACGTTCTAAAACGCCATAAGTATATTTTGCTTTTTGCTTTTCTGCTAGCTGAGCACCGTATTCTGAAACCTTACGACGACGGTTATTACCATGTTGCCCAGGAGGAAAATTTCTCTTAGACAATACCTTATCTGCGCCGAAAATTGGCTCACCAAAACGGCGTGCTATTCTAGATTTTGGACCTATATATCTTGCCATATTTTTTTCTTTAAACTTTTATAAGATGTTATTATACACGACGACGCTTTGGTGGACGACAACCATTATGTGGTAAAGGGGTTACATCTACTATTTCTGTAACTATAATACCCGCAGCATTTACTGCTCGGATTGCACTCTCACGACCATTACCTGGACCTTTAACAAACGCTTTAACCTTACGTAAACCTAAGTCAAAAGCTGCTTTTGCACAATCCTCTGCTGCCATTTGAGCTGCATAAGGAGTATTCTTCTTAGAACCACGGAATCCCATCTTGCCTGCAGAAGACCAAGAAATAATCTGACCTTCATTATTTGCCAAAGATACTATAATATTATTAAAAGAGCTATGCACATGAAGCTGTCCCATAGCATCTACTCTTACACTTCTTTTCTTAGATGTTGCTGTTTTTTTTGCCATAATTAATTTCCTCCTTAAAATTACTTAGTAGCCTTCTTCTTGTTAGCAACAGTCTTCTTTTTACCCTTACGAGTACGAGCATTATTTTTTGTACTCTGACCGCGAACAGGAAGACCGTTACGATGCCTAACACCACGATAGCAACCAATATCCATTAGGCGCTTTATATTCATTTGGATCTCTGAACGAAGATCACCTTCTACTTTGAATTCAGCACCGATAATCTCACGGATCTTAGCTGCTTGTTCATCAGACCACTCACTTACTTTAAGGTCTCGGCTGATACCAGCTTTATCCAATATCTTTGCTGAACTACTTCGACCTATACCATAAATGTAGGTCAATGCGATTTCGCCACGCTTATTTTGGGGCAAATCTACTCCAACAATTCTTATTGCCATTGTTAAATAATTAATTAATTTAAATGTCTATTTACGATAAAAATCATGCAAAGGTAAGTATTATTTAGCACAATAACATACCTTTACATATTTTTAACTTAACCCTGACGCATCTTAAACTTAGGGTTTTTCTTGTTAATAACGAACAAGCGACCTTTACGACGAACTATCTTGCAGTCGGCTGTACGCTTTTTTAATGATGCTCTTGTCTTCATATCTTTGATATTTATTTGTATCTGAAAACAATTCTACCCTTTGTTAAATCATAAGGACTCATTTCTACCTTAATCTTATCACCGGGTAAAATCTTAATGTAATGCATTCTCATCTTTCCAGAGATATGAGCAATGATTTCTACACCATTCTCTAACTCTACACGAAACATTGCGTTGGAAAGTGCTTCTAGGATTATACCATCCTGTTCTATTGCAGTTTGCTTTGCCATATATAATAATAACTCTTTTTTTCTTTTCTAATTTGACATATAATAAATTTAACTCATACAGACAAATAAATGACTAGCACTAATTTAATATTTATATTATATCTTTTTAGAATCTATTTTTAAGACAAAGAATTTAATAGGCTGATACACCATTACGTGTATGACCAGAATTTAATAGACCATCATAATGACGCATCATCAAATGAGATTCTATCTGCTGTAAAGTATCAATAACAACTCCAACAAGAATCAATAATGATGTTCCGCCAAAAAATTGTCCAAAAGCATCCTGAACATTAAGTAACCCTGCAAAAGCTGGCATAACAGCAATAAAGGCTATAAATAAGGATCCTGGGAAAGTAATACGAGACATTATAGTCTCTATATAATCTGCAGTTTCCTTGCCTGGACGAACTCCTGGTATAAAACCATTATTACGTTTCATGTCCTCTGCCATTTGGGTTGGATTTAATGTAATTGCTGTATAAAAATAAGTAAATGCAATAATCAGAATAACATAAACAATATTATATGGCAGGCTCTTAGTGTTCATCATCGCCTGAAGTACAGAACTAGAACTATCAGTCGAATATTGTACTACTGCTAAAGGAATAAACATCAATGCTTGAGCAAAGATGATAGGCATTACATTTGCAGCAAACAATTTTAAAGGTATATACTGACGCGCACCACCATATTGCTTATTTCCTACAACCTTCTTTGCGTATTGCACAGGAACTTGTCTTGTTCCTTGGACTAAAAGAATCGCAGCACATACTACAAGATATAGAACAATTATCTCTACAATAAACATAACGAATCCACCACCTGTTATAGCCTCAAAGCGGCTTGTTAGTTCTTGAAAAAACGCTTGCGGTAGACGTGCTATGATACCCAACATAATGATTAAAGAGACACCATTGCCCACACCTTTATCTGTAATACGCTCACCTAACCAAAGAATAAACATTGAACCAGCTGCTAAAATAATAGTAGCTGGTATTGCGAATGCCGTCCAAGAAATACCAGAAGCAACTGCTCCTGCTGCTTGTGCTCTCAGGTTAGTTAGATACATCGGTGCCTGAAACAGTAAAATAAATACTGTCAAGGCACGTGTATACCAATTTATTTTCTTTGTTCCACTTTCGCCCTCACGCTGTAACTTTTGAAAATAAGGAACAGCAACGGCAAGAAGCTGCATAACGATAGAAGCTGAGATATAAGGCATTATTCCTAATGCGAATATAGACGCATGGGAAAATGCACCACCTGAGAACATGTCCAAAAGCGACATTAAGCCACCTGCAGTCTGCGACTGTAATTTTTGCAATAATGCTGGATTAATACCAGGAAGAACCACAAATGATCCAAAACGGTAAATTGCTGCGAACAAAATGGTGATAAGAAGACGCTGACGCAAATCTTCCACCTTCCAACAGTTCTTCAGTGTCTCAATAAACTTCTTCATCTACTTAGATTATAGTTGTATTACCACCTACTGCCTTGATAGCCTCTTCAGCAGTTTTAGAGAACGCATTAGCTTCAACTTCTAGTTTAGCCTTTAACTCACCTGTACCAAGTATCTTTACGAGATCTTTGTTACGAACTAAGCCTGCAGCTTTAAGGTCTACTAAACTAATCTTTGTCAAATTAGACTTTTCTGCTAAACTCTGAAGAGTAGAAAGATTTACAGGTACATATTCCTTATGGTTAATATTTTTAAAACCACCTTTTGGAACACGACGCTGTAATGGCATCTGACCACCTTCAAAGCCTATCTTTCTCTTATAACCAGAACGAGCTTTAGCTCCTTTATGACCACGAGTAGAAGTGCCTCCTAATCCAGAACCTGTACCACGTCCAAGACGCCGACGTGTGTGTGTAGAGCCTGCTGCTGGTGTTAAATTATTTAATTTCATACTAATTTAATCGTTAAAAAATAATTAATCAACTACTGATACCAAATGATGAACCTTTGCAATCATTCCACGTGCACTTGGTGTATCTTCTATTTCTATAACTTGTGAAATCTTGCGGAGACCTAAAGCTAGCAATGTGGCTTTTTGATCTTTAGGAGCACCTATTCGACTCTTAATTTGCTTTACCTTAATTGTTGCCATTATTAAAAATCTCCTTTATTTAACCGTTAAATACTTTATCCATACTAACACCTCGCTCACCCGCAACTGTATAAGCATCACGCATCTCTGAAAGAGCTGCAATAGTTGCCTTAACTAAATTGTGAGGATTTGATGATCCTTTTGATTTGGCTATAACGTCAGTAATACCTGCGCTCTCCAATACAGCACGCATAGCACCACCAGCTTTCAAACCAGTACCTGCTGCAGCTGGCTTCAATAAAACCTGAGCACCACTAAAACGAGTTTCTACCTCATGAGGAACGGTCCCTTTCAAAACAGGAACCTTCACTAAATTCTTTTTAGCAGAATCTGTTCCCTTCTGAATAGCAGCTGTAACTTCACCTGCCTTACCTAATCCCCAACCTATAACGCCATTACCGTCACCTACAACGACGATAGCTGCAAATGTGAAAGTACGACCACCTTTGGTAACCTTAGTTACACGGTTAATAGCAACCAAGCGATCCTTAAGTTCAACATCACTATTTACTTTTACTTTATTAAATGCCATAATCGTTTAGAATTTAAGTCCTCCTTCACGTGCAGCTTCAGCTAAAGCCTGAACACGTCCGTGATATAGATAACCGTTACGGTCAAAAACTACTTTCTCAATACCTGCAGCCTTAGCATGTGCAGCTACTAATTCACCTACTTTTTTAGCTTGTTCTATTTTAGCTAATTTCTCCATGCCCAATGACGAAGCAGAAGCAAGAGTTGTACCATTCAGGTCATTAATTACCTGAGCATAAATTTGCTTGTTACTACGAAAAACACTCAAGCGTGGACGCTCTGCGCTACCTGTTACATTCTTTCGAATGCGTAGCTTTATCTTAAGCCTTCTTTGTTCTTTCTTTGTTGTCATAATCGTAATGAATAATTAAAGTTACTTAGCTGCAGCAGTCTTACCAGACTTTCTGCGAATAACCTCACCCTTGAATAATATACCCTTACCTTTATATGGTTCAGGCATACGGAAAGAACGGATCTTTGCACAAACAAGACCTAGCAACTGCTTATCTGCTGTTTCTAAGGTAATAATAGGGTTTTGGTTACGCTCACTCTTTGTTTCAACCTTAATCTCAGCTGGAAGCTGAATGAAAATTGGATGTGTATAACCCAAAGAAAATTCTACTATGTTACCTTGGTTAGAAACACGATAGCCAACACCTACAAGCTCCAACGTTTTAGAATAACCTTGACTAACACCTATTACCATATTGTTTACCAAAGAACGATACAAACCATGAAAGGCTTGCTTCTGCTTGTAGTTAACAGGGCTATTTTCATCTACTTCAAAGCTAACCTCTTTATCACTTATAGATACTTTAATAGAGGCATCTACTTTCTGTGATAGCTCCCCTTTAGGACCTTTCACTACAACTACACCATCATTAAAGGTTACTGTAACTCCTGTAGGAATACTAATTGGTAATTTTCCTATTCTTGACATAATACAAACCTCCAATTAATAAATATAACAAAGAACTTCACCACCAATCTTCTCGGTAGCAGCTTCTTTATTAGTCATTACACCCTTAGACGTAGATATTATAGCTATACCTAGTCCATTAATAACTCTCGGCATATCCTTATAACCAGTATACTTACGTAAACCTGGTGTAGAAACGCGCTTCAAATTTTTAATTGCGTTCTTCTTTGTTATAGGATCATACTTTAAGGCCACCTTGATAGTGCCTTGAGGACCATCTTCTATGAACTTATAATTCAAGATGTAACCCTTTTCAAAGAGAATCTTTGTAATAGATTTCTTTAAATTTGACGCAGGAACTTCAACGACACGATGATGTGCCATAATTGCATTTCTGAGTCTAGTCAGATAATCTGCTATTGGATCTGTCATAATATATAAAATTTTAATTAATCGGGACTACCCCGACAATATTAAAGAATACTTTTCAAAATGATTAGCAAAAGTAATGTTAACATTACATTTCGCCAATCATAATAAATATATCTAAATTACCAACTTGCTTTCTTAACTCCTGGTATTAAGCCTTGTGAAGCCATCTCACGGAACTGAATACGAGAAAGACCAAACTGACGAATATACCCCTTTGGACGACCAGTTATTTTACAACGATTATGTAAACGTATTGGATTAGCATTCTTAGGAATAGCTTGCAACTTACGTGCAGCCTCATATGCCTCCTCTGGGTCGTTAGAAGTCGCAACAATCTTTTTTAGGGTCTTGCGCTTTTCTGCGTAACGAGCAACTAGTTTAGCACGCTTTATCTCACGCGCTTTCATTGATTCTTTTGCCATATCAATTAATCGTTTTTAGCATTCTTAAAAGGAAGACCGAAACCTTTTAATAGAGCAAAACCTTCTTCATCTGTTTTAGCAGAAGTTACAAAAGTAATGTTCAATCCTTGGATACGATCTACCTGATCGATATTAATCTCTGGGAAAATAATCTGCTCAGTTATACCGAGAGTATAATTTCCACGACCGTCAAATTTGCTTTCAATACCTTTGAAGTCACGAATACGAGGTAATGATACACGTACTAACTTTTCTAAAAATTCGTACATACGTTCACGACGCAAAGTTACCATTACACCAATAGGCATCTTCTTACGAAGTTTGAAATTAGCAATATCTTTCTTCGAGTAAGTAGCAATAGCCTTCTGACCAGTTATCGTAGTTATCTCATTAATAGCTACTTCTATAATTTTCTTATCCTGAGTAGCATCGCCAAGACCTTGATTAATAACTATTTTCTTCAATACAGGAACTTGCATAACAGAAGAATAGTTAAACTGCTTCTGAAGTGCTGGAACTATTTGTTCCTTATACTGTTTCTTTAATTGAGCTGTATTCATCATTTAATTTCCTCCCCAGATTTTTTTGCGATACGCTTAACTGTTTTACCTTCACGTTCGATCTTAACACGTGTAGCCTTACCGCTCTTAGGATCTATAAGATTTAAATTGGAGATATGAATTGGAGCTTCCTGCTTAACAATTCCTCCTTGTGGATTAGCAGCAGAAGGCTTAGAGCTCTTTGAGACAATATTAACACCCTCAACAATAGCACGTTCTTTGTCTGTAACAACTTTAAGCACCTTGCCTGTTTTACCTTTATCTCTACCAGCTAGGACAATTACCTGATCGTCTTTCTTTATATGAAATTTTGCCATTTTCTTTTCAATTTATAAATTAAAGAACCTCAGGTGCTAATGAAACAACTTTCATATTAACTGCACGTAATTCACGAGCAACTGGTCCGAAAATACGACTTCCACGAATTTCACCTGCATTATTTAATAACACACATGCGTTATCATCGAAACGAATATATGAACCATCAGCACGACGAATTTCCTTCTTAGTGCGTACTATCAAAGCCTTTGAAACTGCACCTTTTTTCAATTCACTTGATGGAATGACGTTTTGTACAGCAACTACGATAACGTCACCAACACTTGCATAACGACGGCGAGTACCACCTAGCACACGAATACACTTTGCTTCACGAGCACCGCTATTATCACATACTGTAAGTTTTGATTCTACTTGTATCATAATTACTTAGCTTTTTCAATAATTTGAACTAATCTCCATCTCTTTGTTTTAGAAAGAGGACGAGTTTCCATAATCATTACGGTATCACCGACATTTGCCTCATTTTTCTCGTCATGAGCATGGTATTTCTTTGTCTTTTGAACAAACTTACCATATATAGGATGCTTTTCTTTAAACTTAGCAGCAACAACTATGGTCTTATCCATTTTGTTACTGATAACCACACCCTGTCTTACTTTTCTTAAATTTCTTGTTTCCATCTGGATCATTGTTATTTATTAAGTTCCCTTTGACGGAGTTCTGTCTTCATACGTGCTATATCACGACGAGCAACCTTAATTTGAGATGGATTCTCAAGTGGAGTAACCTGATGATTAATCTTCATTTTAACAAGAGCAACCTCAGCATTCTTTAGCTTCTCAACCAACTCACTGGTTTCGAGTTCTTTTACTTCTTTAATCTTCATCTTTCTTAAGCGTTTTTATCGAAATCACGTCTAACAATAAACTTTGTCTTTACAGGTAGTTTTTGTGCTGCGAGACGAAGAGCCTCTTTAGCTATATCAAAACCTACACCTTCTACTTCAAAGAGGACACGCCCTGGAGTAACAGGTGCAACCCATCCTGCAGGATCACCCTTACCTTTACCCATACGCACATCAGCAGGCTTACGAGTAATAGGTTTGTCAGGGAAAATACGTATCCAGACTTGACCTTGACGGTTCATGTAACGATTTATCGCTACACGAGCTGCCTCTATCTGACGACTATCGATCCATTTAGCTTCAAGCGTTTTGATACCAAATGATCCGAAAGCCAATTGTGTACCTCTGTGAGCGTTTCCTTTATTTCCACGTCCATCTTGAGGTCTTCTATATTTTACTCTTTTTGGCTGTAACATGATAGCTTTTACTTTTAACGATTATTGTTTCTTCTGCGATTACCTCTACCAGAGCGACCATTTCCGTTCCCCTTATTAGAACGAGCAGATGTCTTATCTTGTGTAAAGTTAGGTGTAAGCTCTACCTTGTTATAAACTTCACCTCGGCAAATCCAAACCTTAATTCCCAAAAGCCCTACTTTAGTAAGAGCTTCTGTAGCACAGTAATCGATGTCTGCGCGGAGAGTATGTAAAGGTGTACGACCTTCCTTAAACATCTCCTTACGTGCCATTTCAGCACCATTAAGACGACCTGCTATTTGAACCTTAACACCTTCGGCTCCGGCACGCATCACATTTGCAATAGCCATCTTGATTGCACGACGATAAGCGATCTTTCCTTCTACCTGACGAGCTATATTGTTTCCAACTATATTTGCGTCTAGATCAGGCTTCTTGACCTCAAAAATATTAATTTGAATTTCCTTCTTAAAAAGGTTCTTCAACTCTTCCTTTAACTTATCTACATCTTGACCACCTTTACCAATAACGATACCTGGACGAGCTGTACAAATAGTAATGGTAACGAGCTTCAAGGTACGTTCAATAGCAATACGAGAAATACTTGCCTTTTCAAGACGCTTATTTAAATAAGCCCGTATTTTACGATCTTCTACAAGGCTTTCTCCAAAATTTTTGCCACCGAACCAATTTGATTCCCAACCGCGGATTATCCCCAAACGATTGCTAATTGGATTAACTTTCTGTCCCATTATACTATTTATTTATCATTATTAGCGTCAGCCTTCGAATCAACGAAAAGTGTGACGTGGTTAGAACGTTTACGAATTCTATAGCCACGGCCCTGTGGTGCAGGACGCATGCGCTTCATTGTAACACCTCCATCTACGAAGATCTTAGAGATATAAAGTTCACCGTCTTCAGCTTTGCGGTCATTTTTATTTTCCCAGTTAGCAATTGCAGAACGTAGTAATTTCTCTACATTTTGTGCAGCAGCCTTCTTTGAGAATCTTAGCACACCAAGGGCACGATCAACTTCCATTCCACGTACCATGTCAACAACATAGCGCATCTTACGCGGAGAAGAAGGACAGTCCTTGAGCTTTGCAAAATACTGGCTTTTTAAAGCTTCTTTACGAGCTTCAGCCTTTATATGTTTTCTTGCTCCCATTATTTATATTATTCTATTTTCTAAATGGATAATATGACCTGCTTAACGCTTATTACCTGAATGACCACCAAAACGGCGTGTAGGACTAAACTCGCCGAGCTTATGACCTACCATATTCTCAGTAATATAAACAGGGATAAATTTATTTCCGTTGTGTACAGCAACAGTATGTCCCACAAAATCAGGGGAAATCATTGATGCTCTAGCCCAAGTCTTAACTACATTTTGCTTGCCACTCTCATTCATAGCGAGAATCTTTTTCTCGAGAGACACGTTAATGTATGGACCTTTTTTTAATGAACGACTCATAACTTACTCTTAATTACTTAGTTTACTTCTTATTAGCTCTCTCAATAATGTACTTGTTTGAAAGCTTCTTTGGTGCACGAGTCTTGAGACCCTTAGCATACAAGCCCTTACGAGAACGTGGATGACCACCAGACTGACGACCTTCACCACCACCCATTGGGTGATCTACAGGGTTCATAACAACACCACGGTTGTGAGGACGACGACCCAACCAACGTGAGCGACCAGCCTTACCAGACTGCTCCAACGCATGATCAGAATTTCCTACACTTCCTACAGTAGCTTTACAAGCAGATAAGATCTGACGAGTTTCGCCAGAAGGTAGCTTGATAACACAATAATTACCTTCACGAGAAGTAAGTTGAGCAAAGTTACCTGCCGAACGGACTAATAAAGCACCCTGACCTGGACGTAACTCTATGTTATGAATTACCGTACCAACAGGAATATTAGTAAGAGGTAGAGAGTTACCTACTTCAGGAGCTGCTTGAGCACCTGACATCAAAGTAGCACCAACCTGCAAACCGTTAGGAGCAATAATGTAACGTTTTTCACCATCAGCATAGTATAACAGCGCAATTCGAGCAGATCTGTTAGGATCATACTCGATTGTCTTAACTACAGCTGGAACACCATCCTTCTCTCGCTTAAAATCAATAAAACGATACTTCTTTTTATGACCACCGCCTATGTAGCGAACTGTCATCTTTCCAGTGTTATTTCTACCACCAGTAGAACGTTTACCGTAAACGAGAGACTTCTCTGGCACGGATGCAGTAATATCCTCGAACGTGCCAATAATCTTGTGTCTTTGACCCGGAGTTACCGGTTTTAATTTACGTACTGCCATTTTTTATTTAAATATTGCTGTAAAAATCAATAGTATCGCCAGACTTCAAAGTGACGATCGCCTTCTTATATGCGTTCTTCTGTCCTTTTACAAGACCTGCCTTTGTATAGCGCGCCTGTCGCTTACCAGCATAACGCACTGTATTTACGTCAATTACCTTAACGTTATACAGACTTTCAATTTCCTTCTTAATCTCAAGCTTATTAGCCTCAGGCTTACAAATAAAACCGTACTTAGCATGTGCTTCCTTTTCATAAGTATACACAACCTTCTCTTTTTTTACGCCTTCAGGCTTAGCTTTTGTCTTAACAACATAACTACGAACTTCCTTCTCTGCGTTATGAGCCTTTCCGATTTTTTCGCTACGAGTACTAAACTTCTTACTTTCAGAAGACTTGTCTGTAATCTTAGTCATCTTCTCGGTGACCATTGGTTTAATAATAAATCCCATAATTGCTGCTGTCTCCTAATTTTACTTGGTTAAGATTCCGTCTATCACTTTTAAAGAATTCTCCGTAATAACAAGCACATCTGCATTAAGTACTTTATACGAATTAAGCTGTGCTGCTATCATTACTTCAGACTTCTTCAAATTGCGAGCTGACAAATATACATTTTTTTCTGCTTCTGGCAAAACTAAAAGTACTTTCTTGCCATCAACTTTAAGATTTTTAGTAATATTTACAAAATCTTTTGTCTTTGGAGTATCTAGCTTGAAATCTTCTACAACAACAACAGCATTCTCCTGTGCCTTATAAGACAAGGCCGATTTACGGGCAAGAACTTTTACTTTCTTATTCAACTTGAAGCTATAGTCACGTGGTTTAGGTCCAAACACACGACCTCCACCAACAAGTACTGGTGAGTTTATATCACCACGACGAGCTCCGCCGCCACCCTTCTGACGCCCAAGTTTACGAGTAGAACCAGCATGTTCACTTCTTTCCTTCGACTTAGCAGTGCCTTGTCGCTGAGCTGCTAAATATTGCTTAACAGCAAGATAAAGAACATGATTATTTGGTTCAATACCGAAGATATTCTCGTTAAGAGTTACCTTACGGCCGGTCTCCTGACCTTTGATATCTAATACGTTAATATCCATTATTTTTCAATTATTACGGTTGAACCATTGCATCCAGCAACACTCCCTTTTACAAGAAGTATATTGTGTTCTGGAATAACCTTTAACACTTGTAAATTTTGAGTTGTAACACGATCGCCACCCATTTGGCCTCCCATGCGCATACCCTTAAAAACTTTAGCTGGATAAGAACAAGCACCAATAGATCCCGGCTTACGTGCACGGTCGTCCTGACCGTGAGTAGACTGACCTACACCACCGAAACCATGACGTTTAACAACGCCTTGGAACCCCTTACCCTTAGAAGTACCAACAACATCTACATACTTTGTGTCGTTAAATAATTCAACAGTAATGGTGTCACCGAGGTTATACTCCTCGTCAAACTTGAACTCGGCCAAGTGCTTCTTTGGTGTTGTGCCGGCTTTCTTAAAATGTCCCTGCAAAGGCTTAGAAGTTCTCTTCTCTTTTGCCTCGCCGAAACCTAACTGAACAGCCTTGTAACCATCTTTTTCTACAGTTTTAACCTGGGTTACAACACAAGGACCAGCTTCGATAACAGTGCACGGTACATTCTTACCGTCGGCACTGAAAACGGATGTCATTCCGATTTTCTTTCCTAATAATCCTGGCATTTCAATTTAATATTTAATATAATAAAAATTTTCTTTATTTAAAGTACTATCCTATACCTTTATCTCAACTTCAACTCCTGAAGGTAACTCCAGTTTCATTAAAGCATCAACAGTTTTAGCTGTAGAGCTATAAATATCGATTAAACGCTTAAAACTTGATAACTGAAATTGCTCACGAGACTTCTTATTAACGAAGGTAGAGCGATTAACTGTATAAATACGCTTATGTGTTGGCAATGGAATAGGACCACTAACCAAGGCACCTGTTGCCTTAACTGCTTTAACGATCTTTTCTGCTGACTTATCTACCAACTGGTGATCGTAAGATTTCAACTTAATACGAATCTTCTGACTCATCTTTTTCTTTAATTTTAATTTTATTTTTATATCTGAACATTAGTATGCCCCCTATAAGAGTCATTCGCTATAGGGGGATAACTTATTGTTTATTTCACTAAATCTGAATTACCTTTCAGCTCATCTAAGATTTCTTTAGCAAGATTAGCCGAAACAGGAGAATGGTGATCATACTCCATAGAAGAGGTAGCACGACCTGAAGTTATAGTACGTAAAGCTGTTACATAACCAAACATCTCTGACAATGGAACCATAGCTTTAACAATACGAGCACCGCTACGAGCTTCTTCCATACCTTGTACTAAACCTCTACGCTTGTTCAAGTCGCCTATAACATCTCCCATGTTTTCTTCAGGAGTAACAACTTCTACCTTCATTATAGGTTCCATCAGCACAGGTCCTGCTTTAGGTGCTAATACTTTAAATGCTTGATGAGCAACAAGCTCAAAAGATAACTGGTCAGAGTCTACAGGGTGGAAAGAACCATCGGTTAGAGTAACCTTAAGCCCTGTAAGAGGGAATCCACCAAGAACACCATTTGATAGGCAATCTCTGAATCCTTTTTCTACAGAAGGGATAAACTCCTTAGGAACATTACCACCTTTAACAACGTTGATAAACTGTAAATCGCCCTCAAAGTCTTCATCCTTAGGCTCTATAGTAACATCGATACAAGCAAACTTACCACGACCTCCAGACTGCTTCTTATAAGTTTCGCGACTCTGTGCAGCCTTTGTAATAGCCTCCTTGTAGTTTACTTGTGGCTTGCCTTGATTACACTCCACCTTAAACTCACGCTTCAAACGGTCTATAATAATATCCAAATGAAGCTCACCCATTCCTGATATAATAGTCTGACCACTCTGTTCATCAGTACGAACTGTAAATGTAGGATCTTCTTCTGCAAGTTTAGCAAGACCATTATCAAGCTTAGCTACATCTGCCTGGCTCTTTGGTTCTACAGCTATAGATATTACAGTATCAGGGAAAGTCATAGATTCGAGTACTATAGGTGCATTCTCATCACAAAGAGTATCACCTGTACGAATATCTTTAAAGCCTACACCAGCACCAATATCTCCAGCATCAATAGAATCCATAGGTATTTCCTTGTTAGAATTCATCTGGAACAAACGGCTTATACGCTCTTTTTTCCCTGATCGTGGGTTATAAACATACGAGCCTGCTTCTACCTTACCAGAATAAACGCGGAAGAACACTAAACGCCCCATAAATGGGTCGGTAGCAATTTTGAATGCAAGTGCTGCAGTAGGTTCAGATTCACTTGCCTTGCGCTCTTCTTCCTCTTCAGTATCAGGGTTAGTACCTGTTATGACTACAGTATCTAACGGAGAAGGTAAGAAAGCACAAACATAGTCAAGTAAAGGCTGAACACCCTTATTCTTATAAGAAGACCCAAGCAACATAGGGCAACATTCCATAGCTATACAGCCTTTACGAATAGCTGCGATAATTTTATCTTCAGGAATATCTTTACCTTCTAGATAAAGTTCCATCAACTCATCATCAAAGTTAGCTGCACCCTCTAACAATTTATCACGCCATTCAGCAGCTTCATCAGCAAGCTCAGCAGGAATATCTTCTATATCATATTCTGCTCCCATAGTTTCATCGTGCCATAAGATAGCCTTCATTTTAATAAGGTCTACTACACCTTTAAAGTTCTCTTCAGCACCAATAGGAATCTGAATAGCTATAGGGTTTGCACCTAAAATATCTTTCATCTGAGCCACTGTCTCAAAGAAATCTGCACCAGAACGGTCCATTTTGTTAACGTAACCTATACGTGGTACATTATATTTATCAGCCTGACGCCATACTGTTTCTGACTGTGGCTGAACACCATCTGCAGCAGAATAAGTAGCGACAGCACCATCAAGAACACGTAGAGAACGTTCTACCTCAGCAGTAAAATCGACGTGTCCCGGAGTATCTATCAAGTTGATCTTATAAGAATTACCTAAATAATTCCAATTACAGGTTGTAGCAGCAGAAGTAATAGTAATACCACGCTCTTGCTCCTGAGCCATCCAGTCCATAGTAGCAGCGCCATCATGCACCTCACCTATTTTATGAGTTTTACCTGTATAGAAAAGGATACGTTCAGAAGTAGTCGTCTTACCAGCATCAATGTGAGCCATGATGCCAATGTTACGAGTTAAATGTAAATCGCGATTAGCCATTTTTTTATTTTACCTATTTTATAATATCAGTACTCGATTAAAATCTAAAATGAGCAAACGCACGGTTAGCTTCTGCCATACGATGCATATCTTCCTTACGTTTATAAGCACCGCCTTGATTATTGAAAGCATCAACAATTTCAGCTGCAAGCTTCTCTGCCATACTCTTTCCGCCACGCTTACGTGCAAAAAGGATCATATTCTTCATAGATACACTCTCCTTACGATCAGGACGAATCTCGGTAGGAACTTGGAATGTAGCACCACCTACACGGCGACTCTTTACCTCTACTTGTGGAGTAATGTTATCAAGAGCTTGCTTCCATATCTCAAGAGCCGACTTCTCTTCGTCTTTAACCTTACCGGCAACTATATCAAGAGCATCGTAAAAAATTTCGTAAGAGGTATTCTTCTTACCATCATACATTAAGTGGTTCACAAACTTAGAAACCTTTTGATCATTAAACTTTGGATCAGGAAGGATTATACGCTTCTTTGGTTTTGCTTTTCTCATTTTCTTTTTTAAAATTTTATATTCTGCGGAGGCTGTCGTAATATTTTCGTTCTTCAACGTTCTCTCCAGAACATTTACTCAACCTTGTTATTAACAATTCTCCAGCAAAACTATCTTAACTATATTTCTTTTATTTTAAGCACCAAGCTATCAGTCATCTCCGACTTTTATCAGCTCTTAGCTTTAAGATTTTAAATACTAAAAATTACTTTTTAGCAGCTTTTGGACGCTTAGCTCCATACTTAGAACGACGCTGTGTACGATTAGCTACACCTGCGGTATCAAGTGTACCACGAACAATATGATAACGAACACCTGGGAGATCTTTTACACGACCACCACGAACAAGAACGATAGAGTGCTCTTGCAAGTTGTGCCCCTCTCCAGGAATGTATGAGTTAACCTCCTTTTGATTTGTTAAACGCACACGAGCAACCTTACGCATTGCTGAATTAGGCTTCTTAGGAGTAGTCGTATAGACACGAACACAAACACCACGACGCTGAGGACAATTATCCAAAGCAGGCGACTTGCTCTTATCTACGATATCCTTTCTGCCCTTTCTTACTAACTGTGAAATAGTAGGCATAATTTTAATTTTTATTTATATATTTATTTTATTTATTATCAGCTTGTTATGACTATTAAAACGTTACTCTTTAGATTAAAAAAGAACATTACGCCATTTCAGAGTGCAAAGGTACAAACTTTATTTCTAATAGACGCCTACCTTTAATAAGTAATATTTTAGGAAAACTTATAATTAACAATAAATAACTTTTATTTGTTTATTTACATTGTTTTAATTTCCACCTTATTATAATATATATAGGTTACTACATTTACCATGCACCAAACTTAATACTCTAAAAAAAATCTACTTTATAAAAGTTCCTACTATTCTTTTATATAATTAACGTGAGTTCGATGAATTCAGAACAGAGCAAGCTGTGTATCAATAGTCCTTTGTACATTTATACACGGCTTCTTTGGAAACAGACAATAAGCAGCAATAGCTCCTAATAAGTTGACGATGAAATTGTCAAAGCATCTATGTCTGGAGTGTTCCACTTGTGCAATGTTCTTAAGCTCGTCGTTTACCGTTTCTATAATGGCTCTTTTTCTGAGTAAAAGTCTGTCTGAAACACTCATTAAAGCTCCTTTCATGTTACTTTTCAATTTGGTAATAAGCTGTATTCCGTCAACGAATAGCCTTTGAAAGAGGTTCTTGCCTATGTATCCCTTATCACCGACCAGCTTACCATATATAAAATCTATGAATGCTTTGTACTCCAAAGGCTTACGGTCATCAACATCTCCCGGAGTTATCATAAAATTGAGAAGCTCTCCTTTCTCATTGCAAATCAAATGTAATTTGAAACCGAAGAACCAACCCATAGAGCATCTTCCTCTTTGAGCTATGCCTTTGAAAACTTTGTGAATATGTATTCTTTGGTTTTTGCAGACACGCAGTGGTGTGCTGTCAACGAAGCTTATACCCGTGCATTTGCCCAGCAGGACCTTCTTGATAAACAAGGTTAAGGGTACGGCTACATCCCTTTCCAACTCTACTATACGGTTATAAGAAACAACTTTTGGAAATAGATGGCGAAGCTGCTTGCATACTTTTTCAAGATAGAAATGTTTGAAGCAACGATAACCAGAATCGTGGAAAAGGATCATTATCAGCATAACTTCTGCCTTTGACATTGTAGAATTTCGATGATATTTCCTTTTTCCTATAGGTTTTAGCGTATATTTTGCAGTCATTGCATCAAAAAACTTGCAGAAATTATCTGCCATACAAAATATTTCAGTAACTTTGTCTTCGGTGATCATAGCGATTTTTGTTTGTAATTATTTGTAAATCAATATCATAAAGTTACAACAATTTTCGCTAATCACCAAATTTATAGACACTTATAATTCGTCGAACTCACGTTAATTAACAACATCGAAAAGTTTATAGTAATCAATAATCTATTAATAACACACGTATCAACATTTTTAAATACACTTTTCTTTCAGGCTTTACAAGGCTTTAATATCTTTTTCCATCTCACCACCATTTTAACGTGTAAAAGTAATATAAAGAAAGACTAAAGATAACACTTTTTACAAAGAAAGATAAGTTGTTACTATGAAAAATAATTTATTTTTGAGCGATTTTTAATTTATTTTTATATTAAAAATAGATTATTTTTGCTGCTCGCGTCTTATTTTCATATCATTAAAAGTCGCCATGTAAACAGATAAAAGATCAAATATTTATTATTTATCTCCTTAAAAAAGTATAGTAACACTTTAAGCTAAAATATAAATCTATACAAATTTAGTAATTTTAATTAGCTGAAATGCTATTCATTGTAGCAAAAATATTATCTTTGCAGCTAATTATAATTAACACACAAAACAAATTAGATGGACAAATTAAGCTATGCCTTAGGCATTGGTATCGGAACCCAGTTGTCAGAAATGGGTGCTAAAGAGCTAAATATTGACGATTTTGCACAAGCAATAAAGGATATTCTTTCTGGCACATCACTAAAGATGGAGCAGGGCGAAGCCCAGCAACTATTGCAAAAATTCTTTCAAGAAAAGGAATCTAGGCAAGCTGCAGCAATGGCTGAGGCTGGTAAAGCTTTCAAGGAAGAGGGTGAAAAGTTTTTAGCAGAGAATGCAAAGAAAGAGGGTGTAAAAGTGTTACCTTCTGGTCTTCAGTATGAGATATTACGTGAAGGCACAGGCAAGCAGCCTTCTGCAACATCTACAGTAGAGTGTCATTATGAAGGCACACTCATAGACGGTACAAAGTTTGATAGTTCTTACGATCGTAACCAAACTGCTACTTTTGGGCTTAATCAGGTTATAAAAGGCTGGACAGAAGGTGTACAGCTAATGAAAGAAGGAGCTAAGTATCGTTTCTTCATTCCTTACACACTAGCTTATGGCGAGCGTGGTGCAGGTGGTTCTATACCTCCATGTGCAGCGTTAATATTCATAGTAGAGCTTGTTGCTGTAAAATAAAAAAAGAGAAAATATAAAATAATAATAACGAAATGAAAAAAATCACATTCGCTGCTGCCGCTATTATAGCAGCAACAGTTTTCACTTCTTGTGGAAACTCTAATCCAAAAGCAGAATTAAAATCGGACGTAGACTCGTTAAGTTATGCTATCGGTATCGACCAAGGTCAGAACGTCAAGCAATATCTTGCTTCTATGAAGATAGATACTGCTTATATTGACGAGTTTGTTAAGGGTCTAAACGATGCTACTAAGAGTGCAGATGACAAAAAGAAATCGGCTTATAATGCAGGTATAGGTATTGGTCAGCAAATTAGTCAGATGATTAAGCAGCAGATTAATAAGCAAATCTTTGGAGAAGACTCTACACAGAGCATATCTATAAACAATTTCATAGCAGGCTTTGCTGCATCTGCAAAGGGTAAGGGTCAGAAGATAACAGTGCAGCAAGCTCGCAAGATAGAACAAACTGTAGCTGCTGCTATTCAGGAAAAGAGCGCAGAAAAGACATATGGTGCTTACAAAAAGCAGAATGAGACTTACCTTATAAAAAATGCTAAGAAAGCAGGTATTAAGACATTAGGTCAAGGTGTTCAGGTGCTTGAGATAAAGAAAGGCACAGGAGTAACACCTAAGACTTCTGATATTGTAAAAATAAACTACGTTGGTAAAACTATAGATGGTAAGGTTTTCGACCAGCGCGACGGAGCTACCATGCCTGTAAGCGGGGTTATACCTGGCTTTACAGAGGCTTTGACAAAGATGCCAGTAGGGTCTAAATGGGAAATAACCATACCAGCCTCAGCAGGTTATGGTGCAAGACAAGCAGGTCCTCAGATAAAGCCTTTCTCTACATTGATATTTACAATAGAGCTTGTATCTATAGAGAAAGCTCCTTCTGCAACTTCTCCTGTACAGAAATAAGCTATTATATATATACTAATGGTGCGGTAAGGTCGATTCTAAGGAATCGACCTTATTGTAATAAACAAGTATTATTATAAATAAAAGAAAACATGAAGAAAATTTTAACTTTAGTAGTCATCATTATGATTAGTGGAGCATTCTCAAGTATAAGTGCTCAAAGAAAGAAAAACAAGGAAAGGGTAAAAGTAGAGCAAAAGGTAGCTGATAAGATAATATTAACTACCCCTTCTGATACATTAAGCTATGCAACTGGCGCAGCTGTTACAGGAGGTTTAGACCAATATTTATCACAAAAATACGGTATAGAAGAAGCTAATAAGGTCTATTTCCTTCGTGGTCTTAAAGAGGCTTTTAATCGTCGTTCTGATAAAGCCTTTTTAGCTTACATGGCAGGTTTTGCTATTGCAGAGCAAATACAGAAACAAATATTGCCTAATATAAAGTCTCAATTTAAAGAAACAGGGGTTAATATAGACGATGATAAGCTATTTGCAGGGTTTGTTGCAGCATTAGAAAAAGATAGCAGTGTGTTTACTCAAGCTAAAGCAGAAAAATATTTTGAAGCAAAACGCATAGCTTTACGAGAAAGTAGGGACAAGGCTAACAAAGAAGCTGGCGAACGTTTCTTATCAGAGAATGCAAAGAAAGATGGTGTTATCACCACAGCTACAGGGCTACAATATATAATATTACAAAAAGGAACAGGCCCCATACCTACCAAGGATAGCCAAGTAAGAGTAGTATACGAGGGGAAGACTATAGATGGAAAAGTGTTTGACGCCACTTCTCTACATGGTAAAGACTATGACGTCTTTGGTGTTAGCGGTCTTATAAAAGGCTGGACAGAAGCTCTTTGTATGATGCCCGTAGGCTCTAAGTGGACTATTTTCGTGCCTCAAGACTTGGCTTATGGTGCGCGTGGAGCAGGCGAGAAGATAGCTCCCTACTCTGCTTTAATATTTACTATGGAACTAAAAGGTATTGAGAATAAAGCTGAAGAAAAGGCTGAACCTGCAAAGAAAGTTATTAAGAAAGCTACAAAGAAGCAAAAATAAAAGAGTTTCGAGATATATTTAAAAAAGCACTTTAAATAAAAAAATGCGCCTATTGGGCGCATTTTTTATAACATATTGTTTGCTAATAAAAATAGATTATTTACTTTTGTTTATTCTATTAGGATCTATGCTATGTGAATAGCTTTCTATCAATAAGGATATGTTCACAACCGTGTAGGTGCTACATAAAAATATATATTATAACTAACACATAATTCTCTATTGTTTAATACAAAACAAAAAATGGGAAAAATAGACAAATTAGATAAAAAGATCCTGAGTATTCTATCACAAAATGCTCGTATGCCTTTTAAAGACGTGGCTGCAAAATGTGAAGTTTCGCGTGCTGCTATACATCAACGTGTACAACATTTAGTAGAAAAAGGTGTTATTACGGGTAGTGGTTATTATATAAATCCGAAAAGTTTAGGTTATTCCACTTGCACTTATGTAGGGTTAGACCTTGAACGCGGTTCTATGTATAAAGAGGTAGTAGCTCGGCTAAATAACATACCCGAAGTAGTAGAGTGTCATTTTACTACAGGTCCTTACACCATGCTTGTAAAACTATATGCTAAGGACAATGAGCAATTGATGGATTTGCTGAATAACAAAATGCAAAGTATACCGGGTGTGGTATCAACAGAAACGCTTATTTCTCTCGAACAAAGCATAAAGAGGGAAGTGCCTGTTGTAAACAATTCTAACGAAGAAGAATAATCAAAAATATAAGAAAAAACAGAAAGGAGAAAAGAAAACAGAATGGATTATAATCTACAAGCTCATCTTCAAGAGGTATATGATAGGTTTCCAGAATATAAGAACATGCCTATAATAGGTATAACAACCAATCATACTGACACAGATGCCACATTGAGAGAGGTATATTATGAACAAATAGTAAAAGCAGGAGGTGTACCTATGTTGCTACCTCCCATCGCTGATAAAGATGTAATACTAAATAGTTTGGAAAAGATAGATGGTTTGTTACTTACTGGTGGCGGTGATATTAATCCGCTTTGGGAGGGTGAAGAGCCATCACCACATTTACATAACATTAATGCTAAACGCGATTTAGCCGAACTAATGATTACCCATCTCGCTTTCAACAGGCAAATACCTATAATGGGCATTTGTCGTGGTATTCAGACTATGGTAACAGCTTTAGGTGGAAAAGTACAGCAGGATATTTATGAAAACTATATAGAAGACACGTGTTCTGATAATGAAAAAATGGGGAAAACCCAGTCTGTAGCTACTTTTCATTCTGCAAAAATAAAACATTCACAAGACGCAGATAAAGCAGAACCTACACATAGCGTAACTGTTATACCAAACACTATTTTATCTTCTATCTATAAAACGGAAAAAATTTTTGTTAATTCATATCACCATCAGTCTGTAAAAACACCTGGTAAACATTTTCAAGTATCAGCACTTGCTCCAGATGGAGTTATAGAGGCTATAGAAAGTGTAGAATGTAAGCCCTTAATAGGAGTGCAATGGCATCCTGAATGGATGGGAGAAGAAGGAGGGAAGCTATTTTCGTGGCTTGTAAAACAGGCAAGTATATTTTGTTCTGCTAAACAAGTACATAAACACATTCTTACCCTTGACACCCATTGTGATACACCAATGTTCTTCCCTCAAGGAGTACATTTTGAGAAAAGAGACCCTCGCATACTTTATGACCTACACAAGATGACCGAGGGACGACAAGATGCTGTGTCTATGGTAGCTTATCTTCCACAACCTAAAAAAGGAGAATCGTTTGCCTCAAAAATAGATATTGAAGGACTAAAACGATATAATCCTGATCTCAAAGAGCAACTTAACATTATCACCCCTTTTAGCTATACAAATTTTATTTTTGACAAAATAGAACAGATAGTACATCAAAATAGCAAATATTTAGCTATTGCACGCACACCGTCTGACCTCTATGAAAACAAACATAACAATAAAAAAAGTATAATATTAGCCATTGAAAACGGGCTTGCTATAGATGGGAAGCTCGAAAATGTTAAACATTTTGCACAACGTGGAGTATCATATATCACCCTTTGTCATAACGGAGATAATGACATTTGCGACTCTGCACGTGGCTCAAACACTCATGGCGGTATAAGCCTTTTTGGCGAAAAGGTAATACAAGAAATGAATAAAAATGGCATTATGGTGGATCTTAGTCATGGGGGCGAGAAGAGTTTTTATGACGCTTTAGACATAAGCCAAAAGCCTATAGTATGCAGCCACTCTAACAGTAAAGCTCTTTGCGATGTTCCTCGTAACCTTACAGATGACCAAATGAGAGCACTTGCCGCAAAAGGAGGTGTAGCTCACATCACGCTTTATCATGGTTTTTTAAAAACACAAGGTCAAGTCACTATACTTAACGCCATAGAACATCTTGAGCATGCCATAAAGATTATGGGTATAGACCACGTTGGTATAGGTACCGACTTCGATGGAGATGGCACCATAAAAGGAATGGCTGATGCCAGTGAGATGATTAATTTTACCATTCACTTACTTCGTCGCAAATATAATGAGCATGATATAGAAAAGATATGGGGTAAAAATTGGCTTCGTGTTATGGCGCAAGTGCAACAAGTTTAATAGTTTTTTTTAGAATTTCACACAACAGAATAAACATGAAAAAAAATATAACATTTCTTCTTTCTGCCCTTATTTTAATAATAATAGCTACATCTACCATAAGCTGTAAAGGAAAGAATAATTCTAAATCATCTAATAATGACGAGCAAAAAGATGTATCTACAGCTAAACCTGTAGGACCTAATTTCAATGAAGACTCAACTTATACCTTCATTGCTGCACAATGCAAGTTTGGCGAACGTGTAATGAACTCGGACGCACATGAAAAATGCAGAGCATGGATAGTAAAAAAATTTAAAGAATATGGCTGTACTGTAAAAGAGCAAAAAGCCAACTTAAAAGGCTATGACGGTACCATATTAAGGGCTACTAACATCATTGCACAATATAATCCCAATGCAAAAAAACGTATTTTGATATGTGCTCACTGGGATTCTCGTCCTTGGGCTGACAACGATCCCGACTCTTCCAACCATAAAAAACCTGTTATGGCAGCTAACGATGGTGCAAGTGGTGTAGCTGTTATGATAGAACTATCTCGCATATTAAACAAGAAAAAGCAACCATTAAATATAGGTATCGATTTCGTTTGCTTCGATGCCGAAGACTGGGGAGTACCCTCATGGGAACATACTGTAACAGATACCGGAGAGAGTTGGGCTTTAGGAGCACAATACTTTGCTGATAATTACTATAAGAAAACAAAACCACTATTTGGTATTCTCTTAGATATGGTAGGTGGCGAGGGAGCACAATTTTATCGTGAAGGAATGTCTATGCAGTATGCTCCTGACGTTGTTGAGCGTGTATGGAATGCCGCTAAAGAAGCAGGATATGAATCTTTTTTTCCTGATGATATGGGGGGAATGATTACAGATGATCATATTCCTATAAATAAAAAAGCTGGTATTCCTACAATAGATGTCATTCCATACTATCCTGATTGCCAACAAAGCTCTTTTGGTCCGACATGGCATACCATATACGACACTATAGAACATATTGATAAAAACAGCTTAAAAGCAGTAGGGCAAACTATGATACAGGTTATCTACACTTATAAATAATATGTTTTACGATAAAAACGTTTAGCTAATATTACACCTTTCTTTGGTGTACATATTAGCTTTTATATGTTGCTTTGAAGGAAAAAACTTCTTTACACCTATTTCGCAAGGCATAACAACAAAAGATGCACACCTCTTAAAATAAGAAATAAGTAAAATCTTTATCTGCCATCTTGGCATGATTTTATGTCAGAAGCCTACCTTTGGCACGATTTTGGCATATATCATAGCGAAAAGCCTAATATTATATATGGGCTATCCAAAAAAGATAATACAGATTTAAAACTTTTAAAAATATAATAATTATGACAATCAAACCATTAGCAGACAGAGTATTGGTACTCCCTGCACCAGCAGAAGAAAAAGTAGGTGGAATTATCATTCCTGATACAGCTAAAGAAAAGCCACAGCGTGGCAAAGTAATAGCAGTGGGCAATGGCACTAAAGATGAAGAAATGATTCTGAAGGTTAATGACGAGGTGTTATATGGCAAATATGCTGGCACTGAGATAGAGTGTGAGGGTGAGAAATATCTTATGATGCGCCAAAGCGATGTTTTGGCAGTAGTAAAATAAGAAAGCAAAGTATTACAACATTTTTTTTTAATATAAAGTAAGTAAAAACAATGGCTAAAGATATTAAGTTTGACAAAGACGCACGTGAGCTATTAAAGAGCGGTGTTGACCAGTTGGCTAACGCAGTAAAGGTAACCCTTGGTCCTAAGGGTAGAAACGTAGTAATAGGCAAGAAGTTTGGTGCTCCTCAAATAACTAAAGATGGTGTAACTGTAGCTAAGGAAGTGGAGCTTGAAGATACTTTTGAGAACGCTGGTGCACAGCTTGTTAAGAGTGTAGCAAGCAAAACTGGTGATGATGCTGGCGATGGTACTACCACAGCTACCATTCTCGCACAGGCTATAGTTAACGAGGGCTTAAAGAATGTAGCAGCAGGTGCCAACCCTATGGACTTAAAACGTGGTATAGATAAGGCAGTAAATAAGGTTGTAGATTTTATAAAAGATAGTGCCGAGATAGTAGGTGATAACTATGACAAGATAGAGCAAGTAGCTACTGTATCTGCTAATAATGACCCTGAAATAGGTAAGCTATTAGCTGACGCTATGCGCAAAGTTTCTAAAGACGGTGTAATAACAATAGAAGAAAGCAAAACTCGTGAAACATCTATTGGTGTAGTAGAAGGTATGCAGTTCGATCGCGGTTATCTATCTGGCTATTTTGTAACCGATACAGATAAGATGGAGTGTCAGATGGAAGATCCTTATATCTTGCTTTACGATAAAAAGATTTCTTCTGTAAAAGACTTCCTTCCTATTCTCCAGCCTGTTGCAGAAAGTGGTAGACCATTATTGGTAATAGCAGAAGATGTCGACTCTGAGGCTTTAACAACACTTGTTGTAAACCGTCTTCGTGCAGGTTTGAAGATATGTGCTGTAAAGGCTCCTGGCTTCGGCGATCGTCGTAAGGCTATGCTCGAAGATATTGCAGTGTTAACAGGTAGTGTCGTTATCAGCGAAGAGAAAGGCTTAACCCTTGACAAGACAACCTTAGACATGCTTGGTCATGCTAAGAGAGTTACCGTTAGCAAAGACTATACTACTATAGTAGATGGTGATGGCGAGAAGCAGCTTATAGCAGATCGTGTGGCACAAATAAAGACCGAGATAGCTAACTCTACAAGCTCTTACGATAAAGAGAAATTGCAGGAACGTTTGGCTAAACTTTCAGGTGGTGTTGCAGTGTTATATGTAGGTGCTAACTCTGAGGTAGAAATGAAAGAAAAGAAAGACCGCGTAGACGATGCTTTATGTGCTACTCGTGCAGCTACTGAAGAAGGTGTTGTTGTAGGTGGAGGTACTACATACATTCGTGCACAAGAGGCTTTAGAAAATCTAAAAGGTGAAAACGGTGATGAGCAAACAGGTATAAACATCGTATGCCGTGCTATCGAAGAGCCTTTACGTCAGATTGTATTCAACGCAGGTGGCGAAGGTGCTGTTGTAGTAGACAAAGTACGTCAGGGTAAAGGCGACTTTGGTTACAATGCTCGCAAAGAACAATACGAGGATCTTCGCGCAGCTGGTGTTATTGATCCTGCTAAAGTTGCTCGTGTAGCATTAGAGAATGCCGCTTCTATCGCAGGATTGTTCCTAACTACAGAATGTCTTATCGTAGATAAACCAGAAGAGACCCCAGCTATGCCAGCAATGAATCCTGGTATGGGTGGAATGATGTAATGTTGAAAACAATTTAAACATCATAATAAATTAATAAATCAAGAAAAAGCTGTCCCTTAAATAATAAAAAGGGGCAGCTTTTTATCGTTATACTAATAAATATAAAAAGAAAAACTATAAAGATTTTTCTCATAATAACAAAACACAAGAAAACACTGTAACAAATCAATACCATAGCATTCACAACTATTATACACAAACCAAAGCTGTCTATTTACTAAACCATAATCATTAAATGAAAACAAAAAACATTACTACTTAGAAAATGTAAAAATAGACCGCATAAGATTATTTTCTTTTCCTTTTTCAGAAAATATTACAAAAAGAATATTTATCTTTGCACCACTTTTAAGCAGTTAACATCTGCTTTAATAAAGATAAGTTACGACATATTCTCTTGCTACAAACAAGAAATATACTAACTTATTCTTTTCCCTAAAAAGGGAAAAGCTATATAAAAACATTATGAAATAAAAACATTATGAAAAAAGTATTTATTTGTACCGTATGTGGGTACATGTATGAGGGCGAGGAACCATTGGCTGAATGCCCTGTATGCCATGCTAAAGCAAACAAAATGGAAATGATAGATTCTGAAAAGCTAAAAGGAACTAAAACTGAAGCTAATCTTCAGGCAGCTTTTTCTGGTGAAAGTCAAGCACATACTAAATATCTATACTACGCTTCAAAAGCTAAAAGTGAAGGTTACGAGCAGATAGCAGGCTTCTTTACAGAAACTTCTATCAACGAGAAAGAGCATGCTAAACTATGGTTTAAGATTTTACATGGAGGTGTAATACCCACTACAACTACCAATTTGGAAAATGCCGCAGATGGTGAAAACTATGAGTGGACAGATATGTATGACCAAATGGCTAAAGACGCTATAGAAGAAGGGTTTAAAGGTATAGCTACCAAGTTTAAGCTCGTAGGTTCTGTAGAAAAGCATCATGAGGAACGTTACCGTAAGCTACTAAAGAATATCGAAGATCAAGTAGTATTCTCACGTGATGGAGATGCAATATGGCAATGCCGTAACTGTGGTCATATAGTAATAGGTAAGAAGGCTCCAGAGTTCTGCCCTACTTGCAACCATCCAAAGAGCTTCTTCCAATTACAAGAAAACAATTTCTAAACTCTTTTCTTTTTTGTAAAAAAAATAACAACTTATCATTTCATAAATATAGGGTGATGTTATATCTAACATCACCCTATATTCTATCATATAAACATCTATACCACCTATATTAATAAAGGTATAATATATAAATAATACAACGAAAATACTTAGATTAAAACAATCTCTTTTTTATCTAACTACCCTCCTATGTTTTTAAGATCTTTCTCCTCACCTACTACCCATATAACATCACCTGATACTAAAGGTATGTTAGGATTTATGAGAGTGAGCTTTTGTTGTCCCTGCTCAATACCTACTACCATACAATTATAACGATCGCGCAAACCACTTTCTTGAATGCTCTTACCAACAAAAGGACTATCTGACGCTATTACTATCTGACGAAGTTTCATCTCACGCTTCTCTATATCTATATCATAGTCAATAACATCATGCTCTATAGCCGAAGAAAACTTCGTTAACTGCTCATCATCACCAATAGCCTCTATTTTGTCATTTGGAAAAATATGCACACTACCATTAGGGATATTTATACGTCTACTACCACGAATTATGCTACTTATATGTACACCAAAACGAGTTCTAAGCTCTAAACTACTTAACGACTTACCTGCCCACAATGAGCCTTCTGGCACTTCTATAGTTCCTATATGTATATCACGGTCGAGAAGGTCATTTGCAAACTGTGGCTTAGCCTCACCCCGTATCTGTGCATGAAGATCACGATTACGAAGATTTTGCACAAATACACGTTCTAAAGATATACTACGAGCCTTTAATGTGCGAGATAATACTATAAGCAACAGCACTATTAATGCCACTACTATAATAAGAGCTGTACGAAAACGAGATAAATAATTAATAACATAAAAGACAAAACCCATTGCTACAAAACCTCGAATAACCATAGTACCTATTAAAGAAAGACGGTTAAGACGATTACGAATCCATAAAATACGAAACTCTTCAGAATGATTTATTTTCATCAAAATAGAACGTAAAAACGGACTTATCAATGCTAATGTAACAACACCACAAACAGTATTACCTACCCACTCCACATTAAACCACTCTACAGATATATTACGCAAATATGGTAATAACACTGAAAACATCACCACTATGACAGCTATAGACAATATACTATAAATCAAAGTACTAGAAATCATCGACTTTACAAGACGGTGCCAATAACGCTCATTTATAGGATTATAAGTAGGAGCTGCCTGAATATGCTCTAAACGACGTACCCAATACTTAGGAAGAATCCGAGTAAGAAGATTATAAGCAGGCTCACCTGCACGTATCATATAAGGAGTAAGAAATGTAGTAATTACCGATACTGCAACAACTGCAGGGTAAAGAAATTTTGCTATTACACCCAAAGATAAACCCAAAGAGGCTATAATAAAAGCAAACTCGCCCACTTGAGCCATAGAAAAGCTACAACGCATAGATGTCTTCAGGGGTTGACCACTAAGAAAATATCCTAATGTACCAAATATAATCTTACCCAAAAGTACTGTTAGCGTTAGCAAAAGAATAGGCACAGCATACTTCACTAATATTACAGGATCTACTAACATACCCACTGAAACAAAGAAAATAGCACCAAAAAGATTCTTAACAGGCTCAACTAAATGTTCTATACGTTCAGCTTCCACTGTTTCTGAAAGTATACTACCCATTACAAAAGCACCAAAAGCTGCACTAAAACCTACCTCTGTAGACAATACTGCCATTAAACAACACAAACCTAAAGCTACTATAAGCAACGTCTCATTATTAAGATACTTACGCACAGAACGTAATATTAAAGGAATAGCAAAAAGTCCAATAACAAACCACAACACAAGAAAGAATACTATTTTTATCAAGCTACCTAATATCTGACTACCACTAAGACTATTACCAGCTGCAATTGTACTAAGCATCACCATCATTACAACAGCAAGAATGTCCTCCAAAATGATAACACTCATCACATTTATAGCAAACTTTGTTTGCGTCAATCCCATATCAGTAAATGCTTTATATATAATAGTAGTAGAACTTATTGCTATCATACCACCTAAAAACATACAGTCCATCTGCTCCCAACCAAAGAAACGACCAACAACAAAACCTAAAAAGGTCATTGAAAAGGTTATTATCATACTTGATATAATAGGAGATGCACCCATCTTTAATATCTTCTTAATAGAAAACTCTAAACCAAGCGAAAATAATAAAAAGATAACCCCTATATCTGCCCATGTATGAATATTAGCCTTATCTATCACGCTCATTGTATAAGGCATATGAGGAGATACTATAAAGCCTGCTACTATATAACCAAGCACTAACGGCTGATTAAGTTTTTTAAAAATAATCGTAACAAAGGCTGCTACTATAAGAATCAAGGCGAGATCAGAAATTAAACTCATAAAAAGAAATATGTTCTTATGTTTTTCAAAGAAAAAGAGAGAAACTTCTCATTATACATAAAAAAGAAGCTCTCTCTCTATAATAAAATATTATTAAGCATTATAATCGGCTGTAAGACGACATAAATTTACTATAACTTCCATGGCTTTCTTCATAACCTGAATGGAAACAAACTCATGAGGTCCATGAAAATTAACACCGCCCGCAAATATGTTTGGACAAGGTAATCCTTTGAAAGACAACTGTGCACCATCTGTTCCACCACGAATAGGCTGTACCTTAGGAGCTACACCTGCTTCATGCATAGCCTGAAGAACAAGATCAATAACATGCATATTAGGCTCTATCTTTTCCTTCATATTATAATACTGGTCGGTAAGTTTTAGTTCTACAGTGCCATCACCATACTTTGCATTTAGCTTTTTTACACAAGAAGCTATGAATGCCTTACGAGCCTCAAAACGCTGACGGTCATGATCACGGATAATATAACTTAAAGTAGCCTCTTCGCAACGACTCTCAATACCCAACAAATGGTAAAAACCTTGATAACCTTCTGTCGTTTCAGGAAGCTCATCCTTTGGTATCATAGACTGAAATTCACATGCTAATACACTTGCATTAATCATCTTACCTTTAGCATAACCAGTATGAACACTTCTACCATGAATCAATAGCTTTGCTCCTGCCGCATTAAAATTTTCAAACTCTAATTCTCCTATATCACCTCCATCAATGGTATAACCCCATTCACAACCAAATTTCTCTACATCAAAATGATGAGCGCCCATTCCTATCTCCTCATCAGGATTAAACCCAACACGAATATCACCATGTTCTATCTCAGGATGATCACGAAGATAACACATTGCTTGCACTATCTCTGCAATACCAGCTTTATCGTCTGCACCAAGAAGAGTTGTGCCATCAGTTACTATAAGATCTTCACCTTTATGCTCTAATAACTCAGGAAAACGTGAAGGTGAAGACACCATATCATCATTCAAACGAATATCACCTCCATCATAATTGCTTATTATACGAGCTTTAACATTAGCACCACTTGCATCAAGAGCTGTATCATAATGAGATATAAAACCTATTGTTGGGATCTTACGCTTACTATTAGATGGTAAAGTGGCATAAATATAACCCATACTATCCATTTCTACGTCTTTTAATCCCTCTTTCTCTAATTCTGATTTTAGATATTTAGCAAAGACGAGCTGCTTCAAAGTGCTTGGTATAGTATCCGACTCATCTGCAGACTGAGTATCAAACTTAGTATAATTAATAAATCTTTCTTGTATTTCCATATTCTAACTTATTGTCATTTTGAATACAAAGATAAGAATAAAAAAGAAAAACGATTGTTTTTTTTCATATTATTTATTACTACGCTAATAATACTTATCTTTTCTACTTTTCTGCTTAATACCCATATTAAAAAAAACCTTGGCTGATATCACATCACCCAAGGAATAAATACTAAAACTAAATTAACCACTAAAAAAACTTTTTACAAAAGTACATCTTATCATATATTTATGCAAGTAACATATCTTAATATTACCGTAGCTTTAACATCTTTTGTACAAAGATATAAACAAGATACATTACTTTTAAAATAATATTTTCCTTCTATATAGTCTACTCCCATTCTATTGTCGAAGGAGGCTTTGAAGAGATATCGTAACAAACTCTATTTACTCCTCTTACCTTACGGATTATCTCATTAGAAACATCAGATAAAAAGTCATAAGGTAAATGAGCCCAATCGGCTGTCATTGCATCAGTAGAAGTTACAGCACGTAATGCTACCGGATGCTCATACGTGCGTTCATCACCCATAACACCTACGGAACGAATAGTAGACAACAGCACACAACCTGCTTGCCAAACATTATCATAAAGACTCGATCCATCAGCCATAATATAATTATACATCTTCTCTATATAAATATCATCGGCTTCTTGAAGGATGTGAACTTTCTCACGAGTAACATCACCCAATATACGAACTGCTAATCCAGGACCTGGAAAAGGATGACGCTTAATAAGACGTTCAGGCATATTCAAAGAGTACCCCACACGACGAACTTCATCTTTAAAAAGCCACTGAAGAGGTTCACATAGCTGCAAATGCATATCAGAAGGAAGACCTCCCACATTATGATGACTCTTTATTACCATTCCTGTGATACTTAAACTCTCTATTCTATCTGGATATATAGTACCCTGAGCAAGCCACTTAGCATCGGTAATTTTCTTAGCCTCTGCGTTAAACACCTCTACAAAATCACGACCTATAATCTTACGCTTCTGCTCAGGATCGGTAACTCCCTGAAGATCATTAAAAAACTTATCCGAAGCATCAACCCCCACTACATTTAAGCCTAACCCTTTATACGCCTCCATAACCTTATTATACTCATTCTTACGGAGCATACCATGATCGACAAATATACAAGTAAGGTTACTACCTATGGCTTTATTTAACAACACAGCACAAACTGAAGAATCTACTCCACCTGACAAACCTAATATAACACGATCATTACCCAACTGGTTTTTAAGCTCCTCTACAGTAGTATCTATAAAAGATGCTGCACTCCAACTCTGCTTACTGCCACAAATATCTACAACAAAATTTTTAAGTAACTCAAAACCTTGTAAAGAATGATATACCTCAGGATGGAACTGTACCCCCCATACTGGTATATTCCTAAAGGCATAAGCAGCATACTTAACATCAGCAGTAGATGCAACAATATCACAATCTACAGGAATTGCTGTTATTGTATCACCATGCGACATCCACACTTGAGAATGCTCATCGAACCCCTTAAAAAGAGCATTATCTGTATTGACAGTAGCCAAATTAGCACGACCATATTCACGAGTGCCCGTCTGCTCCACCTTACCTCCACATTCTTGAGAAATAAACTGTGCACCATAACATATACCAAGCACAGGTATCTTACCCATAAAATCGCTAAGATCTACCTTAAAAGCCTCAGGATCATGCACTGAATAAGGGGAACCTGAAAGTATAACACCTATAACAGAGGGGTCATCTTTAGGAAACTTGTTGTAAGGAAGAATCTCACAGAAGGTATCCAACTCGCGCACACGGCGACCTATAAGCTGGGTAGTCTGTGAACCGAAATCTAAAATGATAATCTTTTGTTGCATATCTTGTTTTGTTTTTGTTAAGAGAAAGCTTATATTTAAGAAATATTATTATAAGCCCACATACACTATAACTGTTTTACTAAAAGCTCTGCATCATCAAGCGATGCTATCTTTCCTACATCAATTAGCTTTAGATCGTTCTTCACCTCGCCACGGAAACAAAGCTCACGACAATGACGTAAGTAAAAGTCTATTATAGGAAAAACATCACTTTCTTCACGCCTCATCACATCAAAGACTGAAGATGACACCGCATGAATACCCGAAAAAGCATAAAGCCGATAGCCATGAGCTAAAGCAACGCTATCACAAGGAGACTTAAAACATAAACCTTGAAGCTCTGCATAAGGCGATCTTACTTCAGAAGTAGACAAATTTGTCCAACCCATAAGACGCATATCTTCAGAAAAGATAAGATAACGCTCAGTCTTACGACTACTAACAAGTAACAAAGCATCAGCAGCACTATTAGAAGCATTGTTATAAAACTTTGTTAAATCTACATTGCTCAATATATCTACATTATGTATTAAAACAGGTTCTTCTCTACTAAAAAGAGAAGCAGCTCGCTTAATACCACCACCTGTATCAAGGAGCTGCTCAGTTTCGTCGGATATATCTATACGTATTCCATAATTATGAACACATAAATAATTTATTATTTGCTCTGAAAAATGATGCACATTCACCACTATATGAGTCGCACCAGAGTCCTTAAGCCGCACGATAACCCTATCAAGAAGCTCTCTACCGCCCACTCGCACCAACGCCTTGGGCATTGTTTCTGTAAGGGGCTTTAAACGAGTACCTAAACCCGCCGCAAATATCATTGCCTGCATTGTATATCTTAGAAATATTTTTACTGCTTTAACAAGCTACAAAGATAATAATTTTACTTGGAAATCAAAAGATATACCACGATTAATTCTTTCCTTATTTATCAAAGCATAAGATAAATATTACTATTAGAAAATGAAACACTTATCGTTTATAAGTAGTAATAACATTATCAAAATATTCTTTTTTCACTACTCTTATGTTTGTAGGAAGTTGCGGAGCCTTAATTCCTTCTTTTATTGTTAATGACGACTCTTCTACTCTTATTTCATCATATAAATCATTCTTAATAAAGTTTTCTAAAGTCATAGCACCACCTTCTATAATAACACTTTGACACTTTCTTCTGTATAACTCATTCAATAGAATAGGTATATCGTGAATAGCTTCAGGCAAAGTAGATGACAACACTACTTTTAAAGGACTCTTCCCCCACCACTTTCGTACATTAAGCTGTGGATGCTCTAACATTTCAGTGTTTCTCCCTACAATTATTGCATCATTTTCTGCTCGCAACTTATGAACAAGCATTTTAGTAAACGAAGTAGAAATCTTAAGCACATCTCCTTTTATGCCTATAAATCCATTAGCTGTTTGTGCCCATTTTAATATTATATATGGACGCTTTTTTGTGTTAAACGTTATAAAACGCTTATTAAGTGCTAAGCATTCTCGCTCCAAAACACCCACACTTACAGGTATTCCTGCTTCTCTTATACGCTGAATACCTCTCCCTGATACCACAGAGAAAGGATCTATACAGCCACACACTACTCTGCCTACTCCTTTTTTTATAATAAGATCTGCACAAGGTGGGGTTTTACCAAAATGCGAACAAGGTTCGAGATTTACATAAATCGTACTTTTAGATAATAAATGTTCGTCTTTTTTTCGTACAGAAGCAAAAGCGTTTACTTCCGCATGCTCCTTTCCATAACATATATGATAACCTTCACCTATAATCCTACCATTATCCGACACTATCACAGCTCCCACCATCGGGTTAGGTTTAGCTAATAGCATGCCATTCTTTGCCAACTGCAAACAGCGCCGCATGTACATTTCATCGATTTCTTTTAATTCCATTTTCGTTATTTTTTATAACTTTGCCATTATGAAATATCAACATCTTTGGCAAAGGCTAACCCCTTTATACAATCCACGTGAAGCACAAGCCATTATCAGACTTATCTTAGAAGAGGAGTTTAATCTTTCCTTTGCTGATATTCTTATAGGCAAAGTTAATGAATTATCCCAAGAACAACGGCTAAAACTCGAGGAATTAATACACCGTATAGAATCGTTCGAACCCGTACAATATGTGTTAGGTAAAGAAACTTTTTTAGGTAGATCCTTTCATGTGCGCTCTGGAGTATTAATACCACGCCCAGAAACTGAAGTACTTGTAGAATGGGTGAAAGAAGATTGTTGTACTACTGCTTGTAACTTATTAGATTCTAATAATATAAAAATTTTGGATATAGGAACCGGAAGTGGATGTATAGCAATTACCCTTTCGCTCGATATTCCACATAGTAATGTTACAGCTTGGGATATAAGCAAAGAGGCTTTGCTTATTGCTAAAGAAAACGCTTCCGCCTTAAAAGGAAAGGTAAATTTCCGGTTGCAAGATGTTTTCAATGTAAATGTAAGTGAAAGAAAGTGGAATGTTATTATAAGCAATCCTCCTTATATTTGCTGTAAAGAGCATACGTCAATGTCTGATAATGTACTCAAACATGAACCACATATTGCACTATTTGTACCTGACGATGACCCTTTACGTTTCTATAGAGCCATTGCTAATATTGGAAAATCAGCTTTAATAAAAGGAGGCTCTCTTTATTTTGAAACTAATCCTTTATATATTAATGATATAAAAAACATGCTCGAAGATATAGGCTATACAATGATACAATACAGGAACGACCAGTTTGATAAAAAACGATTTATAAAAGCTACTCTTTTTTTATGATACAAAAGAAACCTATAACAGAAGAACAAGCTCTAAAAAAAATGGGCAATTTCTGTGCAAAAGCTGAACATTGTTCAAGCGAGATAATGGACAAGATGTACAAAATGGGGCTTTCCGAAGAAGCTAAAGTGCGCATCTTAGGGAAACTTTTTGATTATGGATACATCAATGACGAACGTTATACTAAGGCTTTTATAAGTGATAAAATAAAGTATAATAAATGGGGAAGACGCAAAATAGAACAAGCACTGTGGGCAAAGCACATAGATAGTAAGATATATACGCCTGCCCTCGATGCTATACCAAACGAAGAATACCTCACCGTGCTACGTCCACTACTTAAAAACAAATACCCCTCTATTAATGCTAATAACGACTACGAACGATCCGTAAAACTAATAAAGTATGGTCTTTCCAAAGGATTCTCTTTCGATTTAATTAAACAATGTGTTGATACTGTTATAGATGAGGAAGAACTTTAATATATGGTCGAGCATAATAGACCTAATAGCTCCACGTGAATGTTGTGTTTGCAAAAAGCGATTAAGCCTTTCTGAAGATGTTATTTGTGCTACTTGTACATTACATTTTAACCGAACCAATTACTATTTATCACCTTACGACAATGAGTTGGCAAGATGTTTTTGGGGTAAAATACCTATTGAACGCTGCGTAGCATATCTTTTTTATCAACATCATACCCAAATAAGTAATGCTATCTATGCTCTCAAATATGGCGATCGTCCCGATATAGGTGTTTTTTTTGGTGAGACTATAGCTAAGATATATACTCATAATGGCTTCTTCGAAGGAATAGACGCTCTCCTTCCCGTTCCAATTTCCAAATATAGGTATAAACAGCGAGGATACAATCAGAGCCAAATGATAGCAAGGGGGATAAGCAATGTAGTAAATATACCTATATTAAACAATGTTATATGTAGAGATGTTTTCATACAAAGCCAAACAAAACTCGATCGTTGGCAGCGAAATGAAAACGTAAAGAACGCTTTTACCTTGCTTAATAAAGAGATAATAAAAAACAAACATCTGCTTATTATAGATGATATTATTACCACGGGAGCTACTATTACTGCGATAAGCAAAGAGCTACTAAAGGCTGAAGGGGTAAAACTAAGCATCTGCGGACTGGGATATGCTAAAGATTAATATCATCTGCTCCTAAAAACATAACATATAAAAGCCTGTCCTTATAGATATATTATAAAAAGAAAACGTTATCGTTAATAAACTTTTATTTTTTAACTATACCCATATTAAATGCTTTTATTATAAATTGTAAATAAAAGGTAATACATAAGATTGAAGATAAAAGGGAGAGCTATCTCAAAAAAAATATGTAAGTTTGCAGATACAAACAATCACTTATAATTCATTTTATGGAAGATCTAAAGAAAGTTTTTGCAGGAAAGCTCCTAAGTATTAAAGCCATCAAGTTACAACCAAACGACCCTTTTACATGGGCCAGTGGGTGGAAATCTCCTTTTTATTGCGATAACCGTAAAACATTATCTTATCATGATGTGCGCTCCTTTGTAAAAACAGAGTTGGTACATGCCATCTTAAAACACTTCTCTGAAGCCTCTGCCGTTGCAGGAGTAGCTACTGGGGCTATTGCACAAGGTATGCTTGTGGCACAAGAGCTGGCTTTACCTTATGCATACGTACGCCCTAAACCAAAAGACCATGGTATGAAAAATCAAATAGAGGGCGAACTTCCTAAAGGATCGAAAGTGGTAGTAGTAGAAGACCTTATTTCTACAGGTGGCTCTTCTCTAAAAGCTGTAGCTGCTCTACGTGAAGCAGGATTAAAGGTAGTAGGTATGGTGGCTTCTTACACCTATGGTTTCCCTATAGCAGAACAAGCATTTAAAGAAGCTGGTGTAGAGCTTGTTACTCTTACCGATTATGAGCATGTAGTAGAAAAAGCTTTAGAAACAGGATATATAAAACAAGGTGATGTTGCGCTATTAAACAACTGGCGTAAAGACCCTTCTAATTGGAATAAATAAAATGAGTAAATTTGAAAGTAGTATAAAACAGATTGCTTATCCACAAGAAGATGTGTATAATATGCTAAGCAATCTAACTAATATAGAACGTATAAAGAGCCAGATCCCTGATGATAAGCTAAAGGATCTTACCTTCGATGAAGATACAATATCTATATCTGTAAACCCTGTTGGGAAAATATCCATGCGCATCATTGAGCGTGATGAACCTAAAACTATAAAGTTTGCCAGTGAAAACTCGCCCTTATCTTTTAATTTTTGGATACAAATACTCCCTACAGACGATTCTTCATCTAAAATAAAGCTTACTATAGACGCCAATATTCCTTTTTTTGCAAAAGGCATGGTAGCAGGGCCACTACAGGAAGGTGTAGAAAAAATAGCCGATGCTTTAGCCATGATACCATATAGTAGCGCAAAATAGCTCTTCTTTTATACATTTTTTACGGATTTTATTATAATGAACATTACAAAAAGAGATGGCAGCATAGAAGCTTACACACCATCTAAAATAATAATAGCAATAAGTAAAAGCTTTATAAGCACCGAAAATACAGGGCATCAGAAAGAAATAGAAGAGATGGCTTTAGAGGTAGAGTGCTTCATAAAAGAGAACACCGACAAGCGCGATGTAGAAAGTATTCAAGACCGTGTTGAGAAGACATTAATGAAACATGGGTTTTTCGATGAAGCTAAAAGCTATATTCTCTTTCGTTGGCAACGCAACGAACAACGCAAATATATAAAAAACATTGCTTTTAATATTGGTGATAATGAGATAGAAAAAGTCCTCAATGGTATTAGGCAAGACTTTCGTAGTGCAGAATATAGCGTAACATTACTTTCAGATAAGTTTATGAGCTTCTCTAAACCTTTAATGACACAAAAGGAAAAGATGAATGCTCTTATCAAAGCTGCCGTAGAACTTACCACTGCAGAATGTCCTAAATGGGAGATGATAGCAGGTAGGCTGCTTAGCTTTCAGATAAATCGTAACATAGACGAGGTAGAACGTAAGCTGGGGATTAGTTCTTTTTATGACAAGATACGCTATCTTACAGATGAAGGGTTATATGGTGGCTATATTTTAGAAAACTATTCTAAAGAAGATATAGCATGGGCAGAAAAACGAATGGATAACAGTCGTAACTACCTTTTCAATTATAGTGGTTTAGACCTTCTATCTAAACGTTACCTCATTCGCACTTTCGATCATAAAATAATAGAGCGCATACAAGAAATGTATATGGGTATTGCCCTGCATTTGGCAATGCCCGAAAAGGAAAACAGACTCTCTTGGGTAGGAAAAATATACGACTTGCTAAGCAAGCTGGAAGTAACCATGGCCACTCCTACACTCTCTAATGCTCGTAAGCCAAGCCATCAGCTATCAAGCTGCTTCATAGACACTGTGCCAGACAGCCTTATCGGCATTTATCGCAGCATTGACAACTTTGCACAAGTGAGCAAGTTTGGTGGTGGTATGGGAATGTATTTTGGTAAAGTACGTGCCACAGGTGGTGATATTCGTGGCTTTAAAGGTGTTGCAGGTGGAGTAATACGCTGGATGAAATTGGTAAACGACACCGCTGTAGCTGTAGATCAGCTTGGTATGCGACAAGGTGCAGTGGCTGTATATTTAGATGTTTGGCACAAGGATATTCCTGAATTTTTACAGTTGCGCACAAATAACGGTGATGATCGTATGAAGGCTCACGACATCTTCCCTGCCGTATGCTACCCTGACTTGTTTTGGCGCATGGCAGAACAAAACCTTGATCAGAATTGGGTTTTATTCTGTCCTAATGAGATTTTACGTGTTAAAGGATATGCTTTAGAAGACTTCTATGGCGAAGAATGGGAACGCCACTATCAGGAATGCATAGACGACACACGCCTTTCACGCCGTGTTATAAGCATAAAAGACCTTATCAGGCTTATTCTACGTTCGGCAGTAGAAACAGGTACACCATTTACTTTTAACAGAGATACTGTTAATCGCGCTAATCCTAATGGTCATAAAGGCATTATTTACTGTTCTAACCTTTGTACAGAGATAGCACAAAACATGGCACCTATAGAAGAAATAAGCCAAGAGGTGAAAACAGAAAATGGCGATAAGGTGGTAGTAACTACCGTTAAGCCCGGCGAATTTGTTGTGTGCAACTTAGCCAGTCTATCCTTAGGCAGGCTACCTTTAGAGGATAAAGACGCTATGTGCGATAAGATTAACACCGTTGTAAGAGCTTTAGATAACGTTATCGACCTCAACTTTTACCCAGTACCTTTTGCTAAAATTACTAATCATCGCTATCGTAGCATAGGGCTTGGGGTAAGTGGTTATCATCACGCCTTAGCAAAACGAGGAATAAAATGGGAAAGCGATCGCCACTTAGAATTTATGGACGAAGTGTTTGAAACTATCAATTACGCAGCTATAAAGGCCAGCTCTGATATAGCCAAAGAAAAAGGCAGCTACGAATACTTCAATGGTAGCGACTGGCAAACAGGAGCTTACTTTAAAAAACGCGATTACCGCAGCGATAAATGGAAACACTTACAAGAAAAGGTACAAACACAAGGTATGCGCAACGCTTATCTTTTAGCTGTAGCACCTACAAGCAGCACAAGTATTTTAGCAGGTACCACAGCAGGGCTTGATCCTATCATGCAACGCTTCTTCCTCGAAGAGAAAAAAGGAGCTATATTACCTCGTGTAGCACCAGAACTGTCTGATAAAACTTACTGGATGTATAAAGGTGCATACTACATTAACCAGCAATGGAGCGTTCGTGCCTCAGGCATTAGACAACGACATATAGACCAAGCACAAAGCATGAACCTTTATATAACAAACGATTACACTATGAGGCAAGTGCTTAACTTATACCTTTTAGCATGGAAATGTGGTGTGAAAACAATATACTATGTTAGGAGCAAGTCGTTAGAAGTGGAAGAATGTGAAAGCTGCGCATCATAAGTAAAAAAACTGAAGACTCTTTTACTTTTACTTTTTATGCTCTTGCAAATCATTAAAACTACATTATCAAATTATTAAATTCTCATTTTTTTATTAATATGTCTAAACTTCAACGTAACGCCTTATTTAATCCACAAGGCGACACAGACTTAAGATTACGTCGTATGATAGGGGGCAACTCCACTAATCTTAACGACTTTAATAACATGCGCTACTCATGGGTGAGCGACTGGTATCGACAAGCTATGAACAACTTTTGGATTCCAGAAGAAATTAATTTGGCACAAGATATAAAAGATTACCCCAACTTACCTGCTGCAGAGCGCAAGGCTTATGATAAGATTCTTAGCTTTTTAGTGTTCCTCGACTCTTTGCAAAGCAATAACCTCCCTACTATAAGCGAATATATCACAGCCAATGAGGTAAACCTATGCTTACACATACAAACCTTTCAAGAGTGTGTGCATAGCCAAAGCTATAGCTATATGTTAGACACAATATGCTCACCAGAGGAACGAAATGATATTCTTTATCAATGGAAAACCGATGAACATCTACTACGTCGTAACACTTTTATTGGCGACTGCTATAATGAGTTTCAGGCCAATCGTGATAAGTTTTGCCTTATGAAAGCATGCGTGGCTAACTTTATACTTGAGGGAATATACTTCTACAGCGGATTTATGTTCTTCTACAACTTAAGTAGAAATGGTAAAATGCCAGGCTCTGCACAAGAAATACGCTATATAAATCGTGATGAAAACACCCACTTATGGCTATTTCGTAATATCATTGTAGAGCTAAAACAAGAAGAGCCAGACCTCTTTACACCAGAAAAAGTAGCAGTATATGAAGAGATGATGCGCGAGGGGGTAAGGCAAGAAATAGCATGGGGGCAGTATGTTATAGGTAATGATGTACAAGGGCTTACTCAGCAGATGGTCTACGACTACATACGTTACCTTGGAAACTTACGCTGGAAGAGCTTAGGCTTCGATTATCTTTTTGAAGATAATCAGGCAGAGCCTGCCGATATGCAATGGGTAGCACAATACTCTAATGCTAATATGGTAAAGACAGACTTCTTTGAAGCTAAGAGTACTGCGTATGCTAAGAGTACTGCACTTATAGACGACTTATAAAAAGCTGCTATCTTATAATAAGAACAAAAACCTTATTTATAGTTTTTACTTTATTTAATAACAAAACAGTAGCTTTATATAATGGTGGAAAGTTAGGCGTAATGATGCTTGGAGCTTCTTAGAAGAGGCAAGCGTCATTACGCCTTTTTTGTCTTTTTAACTTGCTTACAGCAAAAGTATCTGCTCGCCTATGGCAGACAACTCATCATACCACTCTACACCAAAACGCCTTTTTAAAGGCACTTCCAAAAACTTATAAAGAGGCAGCTGAAGTGCTTCACCCTTCTTTATAGCATCTTTACATATATCCCACTTATGATAGTTTATACCAAAAGTACCGTCATGAAAGTCTTTCTCCCTTACCGGATAAAGAGCACATGATATGGGCTTAACAAAACTAATACTTCCCTCCCTGTACCTTTTTTCTAAAGAGCATAGACAGTTTTCCTTATCATAACAGGTAAACACACAATCCTTTCCGTTTACTATACTTGTAACAAGGTCGCCATCTATATCAGTATATGCCACACCCTGCTTGTCTATTACTGTCTGTGCAGATGCTGAAAGATCCTTCCAAACATCGTCTACAGAGCCTTCTATTTCCATTACCTCATCTATTGTTACAGGTGCGCCAGACTCTCCTTCCACACAACAACGCCCATGACAACTATCTAAATCGCAACAAAAGTTTACTGTAAACAGCTTAGTTGAGACATAAACATTACCCACCAGAACTATCTGCTCCGAAAAAGTATCTCTACTTACCATCTTATTTCCTTTATACCGTTACTCTTTAAATATAAGTTACAACGTGAGAAGTGGTGCTTACCAAACCACCCTCCACGATTTGCTGACAATGGTGAAGGGTGAGAACTGTCTAAAATACAATGCTTAGTAGTATCTATAAAAGCTCTCTTAGAACATGCAAACCTGCCCCAAAGCATAAAGACCAAATGCTCTTTTCTCTGGCTTAATATCTTTATTACTTCATTAGTAAACATGCCCCACCCTATCTTTTTATGACTATTTGCTTTCTGCGCACGCACAGTTAGCGTGGCATTTAGCAATAAAACACCTTGCTCTGCCCATCGTGTCAAGTCGCCAGATAAAGGTATTGGGCTACCTACATCACTTAATATCTCTTTATAAATATTTCTTAGAGAAGGCGGAACACTAACACTCTCTGGCACTGAGAAACTTAACCCCATAGCTTGCCCTTGCCCATGGTAAGGGTCTTGCCCCAGAATAACTACCTTAACCTTACTAAAAGGGCACAGGTTAAAAGCATTAAAGATGAGGCTCTTGTCCGGATAACAGGTGTACTGCTCATACTCTTGCTGCACTTTTTTATAAAGCTCTGTAAAATAAGGCTTCATAAACTCCTCTTTAAGCTCCTCTTTCCATGATGCGTCTAATAATAAATCCATATTCCTTTTTAACGTAAAAATATATACTTTTAAAGCCGTAAGCTACTAAACCTCATGAATAATGTCTGGTATGATTAAAGCAAACTTACCTTTTATCTCTTCCTTAGACATACCTTCTCTGATAGCTATAAATATGGTATCATAGCCTGCTATCGTGCCTAATATACCATCTATATGAGCCGAATCAATATCACAGGCTAATGCGCTGGCATATCCCTTACGCGTCTTTAACACTGCTAACTGCCCCGACATACTGAAAGACAAGCACCCCTCTTGCTGTAAGAGCTTGCCAGTAGATAACGGTGTAGATACACGCTTATAGGTTGTCTCATTAGGCAAAACATACACATACTTACCATCATGTGAGGCAGCCCTTGCTGCCTTTAGCTGTCTTAGGTCTCTGCTCAATGTAGCTTGGGTAAGCTTATAACCCCTCTTCTTAAGCTCTTTAAGCACATCTGTCTGAGACCCAAGCTCCATACTTGAGATAATAAGCCTCAAAGCCTCTAATCTGCTTTTTTTTACCTTCATCTTCTAATATTCATACCGTTTCTTTTCCTATACAAAACTATATAAAACACTGCATAAAAACAAATACTTTTGCAATAAAAACCATTTTCTTTTATTTCCACTAAAAAAAACAACTATAAAGCCTATATATAAGGACACGTTATGCATAAAGCACGCACACTATAAAACAAGTGTATGAAGACGAAAAAAGAATATTTTCGTTAAAGTTCCTTTTAAATTCATATTTTCACAATTTTATTCTAAATAACAATGTAACTTTGCCTTAAGTAATATAAAGCTAAGCAGCACACTGAAACAAAAATAATGAAAAAAAAATATTTATACCACTTATTATTACTTCTTATAGCAGTAGTAATCGTAATAAGTTGTAAGACAGATGAAGAAGATACACACTTTGGTAACGATCCCTTTACCTCAAGTGTCTTAATAGTATATATGCCATGGACTGGCAATGCCGATAATACTTACGCGGGCTTGTTAGAAGACTTTAAAAACAACATAAAAGGTATTGAAGATGGAATAAAAAAAGAAGGTGGCATTGCTAATGGTCTAAAGATAATGGTGTTTCTAAGCAAGTCGGCAAAAGAATCGGAACTTTATCTATTAACATATAAAGATGGAGCTGTTAAAGAGAATATTGTAAAAACCTATACCTCGGCATACTCTTTTAACACCTCTAAGGGGCTTGCTTCGCTGCTTTCTACAGTTAAGACTTACACTAACGCAGACAGCAAAACAAAGTACGGCTTCATTATAGGTGGACACGGCACAGGGTGGACAGCAAAAGACGCATGGGAAAAATATCCTACCCGCGCTCGCAGGTCTATAAAAAACACACAGAAAGCACCACTATTTACAATGACACGCTTCATAGGTAGTGTTTCTGACAAAGAGTATGCTATGGACGTAGACGATATTGCCCGTGGTATAAAACAAGCTGGTATAAAGCTACAATACCTGCTCTTTGACAATTGCTATATGGCAAATGTAGAAACTGCCTATGCTCTTAAAGACGTTACCCGTTATCTCATAGCAAGCACAAGCGAGATACTTGCCGTAGGTATGCCTTACAAAGATATGTATGCTCATCTTAACCCTGAAAAGCCAAACTATAAAGAGGTAGTAAGCTCTTTTAAAAAGTTTTTCGATACATATCGTTTTCCTTATGGCGCACTTTCTGTTATAGACTGTTCAAAGACTGAGCCTTTAGCAGAACAGATGAAAAAGCTAAACCATAAATATACAATACAAGATAACCAGAAAGATTATATTCAGAAGTTAGGAGGATTTGAGCCTACTATCTTCTTTGACATCTTATCGTATGTAAAACAAATGAAGCCATCTGAAAAGGACCTTTCTGCCTTCCGTCAAACATTACAAAGCACCGTTATAGCATCTACTTCTACAAAAGAGCTTTTGAGCGTTTTATACGGAGGCAATGAAAAGTATATACCTGTAGAAGATTATAGCGGCTTAACCATATCAGACCCTACAACACACCCTGTAGCCCTAAAGACTATAAAAAACACACATTGGTGGGAGGCAACCCACTAAGAGGGCAAAAAGCTGCAGAAAAAGCATTTCTAAAGATAACAGACTAACTATTAAATTACTATAATGAAAATTAACAAAAAACACGCACAAAACCTTACCTAAAACCATAATATGGTACACCTTTTGTTCGTATCTGTAATATTATCAATGATATAAAATAAAATAAAGCATGTCAGCTATATGCTGATGTAAAATAATAACATAAATAAAAATAAGAGCTAACATGAATTTTGACAACTTTTCTACTCAAACTAACACAAGAGAGCGCGATCTTGCTATGCAAAAAGCTATGCCGGTATTAATGCGCAAAGTATTTACATGGATGACCATGGCACTTGTTATAACAGGCATCACAGCCTACTTTTTAAGCACGTCGCCTGCCATGATGCAAATGCTTTACACAAGCAGAATGCCCATTTTAATATGTGCCATCATTGAGGTAGGCATTGTTTTTTATGTATCGGCACGCATAAACAGGCTATCACTGCAAAGCGCTACAATGTGGTTTATATTGTTTTCTATTATCAATGGGGCTACATTAGGCTGGATATTTATGGCTTATAACATAGCATCTATAACAAAAACATTCCTTATCACAGCAGGAACATTTGGTGCTATGGCTCTTATAGGATATGCTACAAAACGCGACTTATCGCGCTTGGGCAGCATTCTCATGATGGCTGTCATAGGACTTATAATAGCAGGTGTGGTTAATATTTTTCTAAAAAGCTCTATGATGGACCTCATAGTTAGCGCATTTGGTGTATTAATCTTCACCGGACTAACAGCGTGGGACACACAGAACATTAAAAAACAGCTATCTTTAGTAGGCGATATTAACGAGCAGGCACAAAAAGTAGCTCTCATCGGAGCTTTAAGTCTGTACCTCGACTTCGTTAATCTCTTCTTATACCTATTACGCTTTTTAGGAGATAGAAAGTAAGAAGCACACATATTGTTGTTTGTTTCCAGTAAACATTTCTCAGATGTTATGATTAAGGGCTAAAACCTATATATGGTTTTAGCCCTTTTCGTTGTTTTAACCTAAATCTCTCTTTAAAGCCTTATAAAGCCTATAAAACAACCTTTCCGAGAAAAAAGCCTACACTTAAAGCTGTAAAAGGCAAAAGTTAAAGCAGTAAAAGGAAAGGTTTAGCGAGGAAAAATAAATTATTTTAAAAGCATTTTTAAGTTATTTTTAGTATAAAAATAACTTATTTTTCTTTTTTATCTTTATTTTCCTTCCTCTTAAATGCTCTTCTATTGTTCGTTTATAGCTAACGGTTTGTAAAAAGAAAGATAATCATAGCTTTTCTTTTAGCTAAAAAGCACATATCTTCTTTTACCATACCGCTAACTATTAAAAATGGTTATTTCTTCTTTACGGGATAAGTCCAATCACTTCTCCCATCGTCTTCTGGGCGATGAATAAGTCCGCCTTCATACATATCTCTTTGACTGTTACGTGGCGCAAGCGGTCCGAACTCGTAAGTGTCCATATCAGTTACCAAACGTACACCATAGTGTTGCGAAGCTTTATCCCAATGCTTACGAACAAATCCGTCCCTATTATAAGCTCTATAACAGAAACTTATATTATGATCGGCATCATCATTGCTGTATCTATCATAAAGCCACCGCGTCCTTGAGAAGTAAGTAATGCTCCAAATACCTGATATAACATACGGATACCCCACAGCAGGCAACACACGGTAACAATCTGCCTTATATAAAGGGTTCTGCGGCGAACACTTACCCCACCAACGCTCGTCTATAATATCTTTTACGCTAACATTAGCATGCCCTATCCATCGGCTCTGCACAACAATACGCATACCTTGCTTATCGTCGCTTAAGCTATTACCTCCTGCATCAAGCACACGCCAGCGATACACACACCTGTAACGGTTACCTATGATGCTACGGTTTCTATTCTCTATCTTTGATGCCTCTTTGTTGTCTCCACAAAAACGTATAGCATAAAACTCAAGAGGGTTTTTAGGGTTATGCATATAGTAGCCATAAAACAATGGTTTGGTTTGCCAATACCTGTCTTCATCATCATTAGGATTTTTGCTAGTAGCAACAATAAAATCTCTTGTGTCGTCTTCGTTAGGGCTATATAGCTCATAGTATGGGTTAGGTGCTGACTTTATATCAGGATAGTTTACAAAGTCTTTATACAATTTCATTTCATATATGCTTGTAAGCATATTAGGAAAGAATATTCCAAACTCCTCACCGCTTGGTACATGATAACCTTCAGGCAGATAGTTTCTGTTTTTCTTTACAAAGCGCGTCTTAAACTGCCCACCCTTAACTGACCAATCAGATACATACCCATCATTATATTCATTAGTATGCTGAAGGTTATCTCCATGAAAGCCCTTACCCTCTGTGCGGCTATTAGTTACAGCAAGACGCTCAAGAGGGTTTGCCCATGGATATTTTAGCTTTTCGCCTTCCATAGTGCTATACCGTGGGCGGCATACTCCAAGCTCTACTAAGAAGGCTTTTCCTTGCTTTTGCTTAAAGTCGAAAATATTATATTCCCCCGACTTTAGTTCACGCTCTTTAGCTGCATAAAGCCATTCGTTAGCATAATCGTATTTTCCACCTTTTTTCTGCTTACAACCAAGCATAAAGCCTCCACGCTCGGCAGTCATCTGTGAGGTGCCTATCTGCTCTGTGTGAGGCACAGGCATACCCCATACATAAAAGTCGTCATAACCAGTTTTGTTATTTTTACGCATAGCGTTTGCATCAAAGGTATATCTATACTCATATATAGCAGGACCCCAATCATTAGCATGTTTACTTTCTTCGTATCCCGTCTGATTGGAAGTGTTATTAAAATGCGGACGCATATCGTTTACATAATTCCAGTAAAAGTTACCTACTATGCTGTTAGTCCATGGGCGTATCTCACAGTCTACCCCTGCTTTGTAATCTTCGTTTAAGTCATTGTCCATTGTTCTAATCATAGTTTGTGGCATCATAAGAAATCCGCCATTAGCTGTAAGCTGCGAGCTGGCAAAGCTATATCTACATGCCTCAAGTGGCACCAAGCTCTCATCGCGCTTAATACGAAAATGTAACAGCGTTCCCATAGGTTTAAAGTTCCACTGATGCAAGCTTATCTTGTTGTCTTCTTTTATGTCTAACTTAGTCCACCCCGTTGTAAACGGTGCTGTTACCTGTATGTGTCCTTTACTATCTATAGTGTTATGCTTAGGCGAATGGTTAGGATCGAAGTCTACAAAGAAATAATAAAGCTGCTCGGCAAGCTTACGAGTAGCCTCATCATATTGAGGATCATTACGCGCTTCATCGTAAAGCTTACTATATTCTCCTCCTATAATACCACATATATACCAGTCTTCTCCCTTCTTAATATTCACTTTATTATTACCTTTTAGCCAGTGAAAAGTTACTTCCTTTGTAGAATATAACCTCACACCACCACCGGGCATAGTTTGTTTTGTATCCCATTCCAGATCTCCAGCACCTAAAATAATATCTTTAGGGTCAATGGCATCGCTCCTACCTATCTTCTTTCTTGCGTCTTTAGGTGCTTTAACAATAAAAACTCGTGCTTTAAGCTCAGAACCTTCTGCTAAAGGCATATATTTCTCGTTTAGAAAAACAGCACGGCTTGTTGGCTCTATAGTAGGGTCTATAGGCTTACTTACATCAGGCAACTGCATTCCCGCATCTGCTGTTATAGAAACAGTAGACTGTGCAAGCTCAATGCTTTCCTTGCCCTCTACTTTGTTTGAAACCTTAGTTTTCCCAGCTATACCCTCATCGGTACATGAAGAAAACATGATATTAACAACTGCCAAAACCATCATTATCCCTAATGTTTTAACCATTGTTTGCTGTCTTAATAGTATCTGCATTTTATTCATTTCTTTATATAATGTATTATATTATTTTCTTCTTCAGCACTTCTATTACCAGAGTTTTGTGGGCCATCTCCTTCATCTCCGTTCAAAGTACCGTCATAATGAAAACCTTCCAAGTTACCCGAAGCCTCCATAATATTAGACGCTTCCATCTTTATTACCTCACAGGTAGGAGGTATATACAAACACTTTTTTTTACTGTCTTTATGCATGTTTTTTTAAATAAGAAAAATTATTATTTTGTAATGAAATATTTTTATATAAGCATTTATACGTAATACATAAGCTATAAAGCATAACCCTTAGCCTTTTTAAGAGCTTAAAACCTATCCTTTTTGCAAAAGAAAAGAGATGTTTTTTTAAACATAACATATCCAGAGACACGACAATACAGCCCTGCTCTGACCTATGGATAGACCAAAGAAGAAGCACTTTTTAGCCGCAAAATGGTAAAAAAAGTTAAATAACGGGGGGGGTAATAACTAATATTAACAATACACCTAATGTATATATCTTTTTACCCAATCCTTTTAGGCAAGCTAAACCTGTGCTTGAACATAACGCACCATATAGTTTTAGCTTATACATATATACACTGAAAAAAAAATCCATTACCTTACACATTACTCTTTATATCATAACATAAAGAGATATTATAGCTTTATGTTTTATTAATGCGCACAAAATTAAACATTTATATCTGAACAAAAGCACTTTATCTAAAAAAAATAATAATAAGTAAATAAAACTATAAACTATTGGTTATATAAAAAACATTGCCTAACTTTGTAGCATCATTTTATGGGTAAAAAGATTTATAGGGATTCTGACAGCAAGCAATACGTGTTGGAATTCTTTTATTTTTATATCTGTTTAAAACAAGTAGAATTAATATATATAACACGAAATAATTATGGCATACATGTCACAAGAGGGCTATGACAAGCTCGTTGAAGACCTTAAACAACTTGAATCCGTAGAGCGTCCAAAGGCATCGGCAGCAATAGCAGAAGCAGCCGATAAGGGCGATTTAAGTGAAAACTCAGAATACGATGCTGCAAAGGAAGCACAACGCCACCTTGAAGCAAAGATACTTGAGATGAAAAAGACTTTAGCCGAAGCTAAGATAGTAGACACTTCACGCTTAAGCACTGAAGCTGTACAGATACTTTCTACAGTAGAAATGACCAACATCGATAACCAAACAAAGATGACTTACACCATTGTAAGCGAAACAGAGGCTAATCTTAAGCAGGGCAAGATATCTATTAAGACACCTATTGCGCAAGGACTCTTAAACAAAAAGGTGGGCGATATAGCCGAGATAACAATCCCTCGCGGAACAATAAAACTAAGAATAGATAAGATTTCTATTGATGCATAAATAAAAAAAGGAGGTTATTATGAGTATCTTTAGCAAAATTGCCGCAGGCGAAATACCAAGTTATAAATGTGCTGAAAATGACAAGTTTTATGCTTTTCTCGACATCAATCCTGTAACAAAGGGGCACACACTGGTAATTCCTCGTAAAGAGATAGACTATATATTCGACATGGAAGACGACGACTTGGCTGAATTTCAGATCTTTGCAAAGCGTGTAGCCAAGGCTCTTAAAGAGGTGATACCTTGTAAGAAGATAGCTCAAGCCGTGTATGGCTTAGAAGTAAACCATGCTCACATACATCTTTTGCCTATAAACAAAGAAGAAGATGCTAACTTTCATTCTCATGTTACAATAAGCAATGAAGAGCAAAAGGAAATAGCCGAAAAAGTATTTGCAGCTTTTTCTGCACATAAATAACATACAAAACAAAAGGGTGCGGAAAGCAAATAAACAAACATTTGCTTTCCGCACCTTTTTCGTTTCTTTACCCTAATATAAAAGCCTTTATATCATGATGCTTGCTCCATTCGGCTCATTCCTTTCCTATAATAATAATAATAAAGAATGCCTGCTAATGTGAGCGATATAGGAAAGGCTGCCCACACACCAACAATACCTCCATGAAAATATATACCTAAAAGATAAGACATAGACAAAGAGGTAAGAAAATAAGACACAAAAGCTACACCCATAAGTGGTTTTACATACCCTATTCCACGCAGCGAATTAGCATAATTTACCTGCATACCATCGCCAAACTGGTATATCATAAAAGGCACTACCAGCATAGCAACAAGCTGCTGCACCTGCACATTATCCGTAAAAAGCCCCCCTATGATATGCCTACAACAAAAGATGGGTATACAGGTGGTAAAGGCTAAAAGCAAAATGAGATGAAGCCCTGCTCTCGAGGTTATCCATACTGCACCCCAGTCTTTACGCCCGGCAAAGTTACTTGTGCGCACAGCTACCGCAGCGGCTAAACCATAATATATCATATAGCCAAGCTGGGATATGGTAAGCATAACCTGATGAGCTGCAAGAGCTATAGTTCCTATCCACCCTACCATAATGCTCGAAGCTCCAAAAGCAGCTGCCTCTAATCCCATTTGGAAAGAGAGAGGCCAGCCTAAAGAGTTTTGTTCTTTAAAATCTGTCCATGAAAGCTTTCCTTTACACCAACCTTCAGCATACACCTTATAACGTCTATGCCCTCTAAAAAGAGTAAAAAGGATTAAAGCCATTACAACACGTGCAAACAAAGTAGAAAGTCCTGACCCATTAAGCCCCATATCAGGGAAACCAAAATGCCCAAATATCAGCACCCAGTTACCAAAGATGTTCATCACGTTACCCACTACGATAACACACATAGCTGTAAGCGTGTCTGTGATACCATCAAAAAACTGCTTAAAAGTGTTAAACCATGAGATAAATGGCAATGATACATACTGTATAAGGTAATAATCCTTTATAAGAGGTAACAACTCTTTTGGCTGTCCTAAATGCTCTACATTAAGATATAATATCCCCATTGCTATCATCAGTATTATGGCAGTAACAGTATTAGCAACAAAAGCATTTTTCATTACTTCGCCTATACGCGAAGGTCTACCTTGCCCAAAAAGCTTGCCCACGATAGGCGTAATTGCATACGAAAAACCCAACGACATAAGTATAGCCAGCGCAAAAACATTATTTACAAAAGCCGCAGCAGCCAGCTCGTATGTGCTATGATGACCCACCATAAGAGTATCGGCAAAGGACAAAATAATATTACCTAACTGTCCTACTATGATAGGTACACCTAAAAAAATAAGATTTTTATAATGTGTTGTGTAAGTTGATAAATGATACGACATTTCTTTTTTATTATTTTATAGCTAACACCCTTACATAAGAACAATATACATGGGACAAGCTACGCGATAAGCATACGAGGGTACAAAGTTACTACTTTTTTAGCTTGATATGACTGTAAAAAGTTATAAAAGAATCTTTATAAGATATTTTTCCCTATCTTTCGCTCTTGCCAAACCTAATGTTTTTATTAACTTTGCCAATCCAAAACTATTTTATTAAACAATATTTTCAGGATATTTTTTATTAATAATATAATTTAAAACATCAAAACATTAACTATCTCATGAACACTTTAAATAAAAAAGTATTCTTTCCCATAACACAATTTATGCGACAAGAAAAGTCTGGCGGAATAGTATTAGCAGTCGCCGTAGTAATAGCTCTTATCATGGCTAACTCACCTTGGCGTACCGCTTTTGCTCATTTCTTTGAATACCATTTAGGTTTTATTGTAAACGGCAAGCAGTATTTTAACTTTTCTATTGAGCACTGGATTAATGACGGGCTTATGTCGCTATTTTTCTTTGTAGTAGGCTTAGAGCTCAAACGTGAGTTTATTGGTGGTGAGCTACGCGACATAAGAAAAGTAACCTTACCTATAGGAGCAGCCATTATGGGTATGATAGTACCTGCAAGCATCTTTCTATCACTCAATTTCGGTACTGAAGTATCTAACGGCTGGGGAATACCTATGGCTACAGATATAGCCTTTGCACTTGCTTTAGTATATATGTTAGGCGACAAAGTGCCACTATCTATAAAAGTATTCTTAACAACTTTAGCCATAGTAGACGACCTTGGATCAGTTATAGTGATAGCCCTCTTCTATACTTCTAATATATCTTTTATAAATATTGTTATAGGAGTAGCGTTTCTGCTAATAATGATGATAGCTAATAAAATGGGGGTAAAAAGTGTGTTATTTTACGGACTGCTGGGAGTTTGTGGGGTGTGGACAGCCTTTTTAATGTCGGGTATTCATGCTACAATAGCCGCTGTGTTAGCAGCTTTTATGATACCTGCTGATGCAAAAATACCTGAAGCCACCTTCATGGCTCGGCTACGCCGCCAGATAAGGCTCTTCGCTCAGGCTGAAGGTAATGATGTAAGAACCTTAGAACACGAACAGGTGGAAATTATTACTCAGGTAAAAGCTGAAGCCATAAATGCCCTTCCACCACTACAACGCCTCGAACATGGTATGCACTCCTTTGTCTCTTTCGTTATAATGCCTATTTTTGCCTTAGCAAATGCCGGGGTCAACTTTATAGATATGGACATTACAAGCATCTTTTCTAATAACATCAGCATAGGGGTTCTGATGGGATTGTTAATAGGAAAACCACTTGGCATTGTGGTTGCCGTATGGGTATTAACAAAAGTAGGGTTAGGCAAATTATCACAAGATATGTCATGGCGACGCATCTTTGGTATAGGCTTCTTAGCTTCTATAGGTTTTACTATGTCCATTTTTGTAGCATCGTTAGCTTTTGCCGACCCTAATTTCCACATACAAGCCAAAATAGGCATATTTGTAGCTTCCATAATTGGTGGCTTCATAGGATATAGATTACTAAAAGTATAATGCTATAACACTTACATTCTACAAGTAAGCCTTACTTAGTATATCACCTTATATAAATTAGTATATCACCTTATATAAAAATGTCCATTAACTATAAAAAAGTACGAATGCTTGATATGTATCAAAAACAGCAGCGTTTCTATATATTTTTATTCCATTTTTCTTGTGTGTGTGCGAAAACAGTACTAACTTTGCATCATCAAAAAACAAAAATAGATTGTTTAGGTTAGTAGTAATAGATTTAGGTTTTTAGTTATTTAGTTTAAGGTAAGAACAAAGGCGATTGTTCAGGATTAACAAGTTCAATACAGGTTTTAGTCAAAGTAATAAAGATTGATTTAAGATTTAGGATAACAATTGATGCAAGATTTTGGGGAGCACCGTGAGGTGTGAACCATAAATCAAGCTTCAAAAAAAAACAGAAATTATTAGTTTTCATTAAAAATATAAAAGAGTATCGATCACAAATCGGTACTCTTTTTTACATTACAAATAATTCTTTTTTATCCTATTCTAAAAAGATTTGATTATCTTTTTAGAATAGGATATTATCTATACTCAATCAAATAAAACGCTTTTGTAAACTATGCAAAGCTGCTATAAACAGCACAATATTCTATATATATGCTACTATAACATCGTTATCAAGGTAGACAAATCTGCCCTGCAAAGGGTACTATCATTTATGTTATTTATTTTGCTCTAAAGCGTTCTGCTTGCGAACGTATAAGCTCTGCATCATCAAAGTAATTTATCTGCATGGCAGCACGCACCTCGTCCATAGTTTTAGCAGCTTCTGCACGTGCCACTTCACTACCTTTTTTAAGAATATTATACACCTCTGGAATATCTTGCTCAAAGGTATGACGCCTAGCACGTATAGGCTCAAGTATCTTATTAAGAACACTATTCAAAAGCTTTTTACATTTCATATCGCCCACTCCACCTGCTGTATAGGCTGCCTTTAGCTCTTCTATATTAGCAAATTCTGGCCAAAACTCAGCAAAATCCTCATCGGTAGAAAACGCATCAAGATAGGTAAACACAGCGTTACCTTCTACATGTCCAGGATCAGATACATTAATATGAGCAGGATCAGTATACATTCCACGTACCTTTTGCCAAACAGTATCAGCACTGTCAGATAGATAAATACAGTTTCCTAAGCTCTTACTCATCTTCTCTTTACCATCAGTACCGGGCAAACGGCGTGCAGTAGCATTCTGTGGCAGCATTATATTAGGCTCAACTAATACTGGTGCATATATCTGATTAAAGCGTCTTACTATCTCACGAGTAACCTCTATCATAGGCTCTTGATCTTCACCAGCAGGCACTGTTGTACCTTTAAATGCTGCTATATCTGCAGCTTGCGAAACAGGATAAGCAAAGAATCCCATAGGAATATTAGCCTCAAAATTGCGCATCTTAATCTCTGTCTTCACAGTAGGGTTACGCTGTACACGACTAACAGTGATGAGATTCATAAAATAAGTGGTAAGCTCGGCAAGCTCCGGTATCATACTCTGAATATAAAGCACACATTTAGAAGGATCTAAGCCAACAGATAAATAGTCTAATGCTACTTCTATAATGTTTTGTCTAATCTTTTCAGGATTATCAGCATTATCTGTTAGTGCCTGCACATCTGCCATAAAAACAAACATTTTATCGTAATCCCCAATGTTTTGTAGCTCAACTCGACGGCGTAACGAACCTATATAATGACCAAGATGAAGTTTTCCGGTAGGACGATCGCCTGTTAGAATAATTTTTCTCATTGTATATTTTTTATTTTATATATCTAAAATAGAATCCTGTTTTCTATAAAACTTCCCTTGCAGGCGCACTTATTCTTGATCTGAAGAATTTTCTGTTTGTGTGGAGTCTGTAGGTAAATACTGCTCTTTTCTTTCTGTAGAAACCTTTTCCTCTTGTTTTACTTGTGGTGCAGTCTCTACCGTATCTGGCACAGGAGGTGTTGTCGGCTCTGGCTCTGGCTGCTCATACGGAATAGTATCCATTACTGTTGTTTGTGGCTGAACAGGTTGCTCTGTGCCTGAAGGCTGCAGATAAAAATAAGCTCCAGCACAAACACATATAAACACTAACACTCCTAATATGCTCCAAAGCATAATAGCAGAATGACTTTTCTTTGCCTTTTCTGGTTTATAAGGCTTGTCATAAGAAGGCTCTTTATGAGGAATATATTCTTGATCTTTGCCTACTATTGGCAAAGTTATATCCATAATTCCTCCACAATGAAAACATTTACACTCTACCGTAGAGCCTTCTTCGGCATCTATTATAAACTTAGAACCACAGTTATCACAAGTTATCTGATACTTCATAGCTTTACCTTACTTAGTACTTTATCTGAAGCTCCTGCAAGCGAAGCTACATATTCTTCTCCAGAAGCACCACTTTTTAAACGGAAATTAGTATCTTTCTCCAAACGTTCCATAAGAGTGCTAAAGGTAGAAATATCGCTAATTTCAAATCCACCACCACTACGTTTCAACCCCTGAGCCTCTATAAAATGCTTATTATTAGGACCAAAAACTACAGGTTTCCCCCACACTGCTGCCTCAAGAACATTATGAATACCTACACCAAAACCTCCCCCAACATACGTTATATCGCCATAACGATAAACAGAAGAGAGCAAACCAAAACAATCTATTATTAATACATCAGCATCATAAACAGCATCTTCAGTAGTCTGCGTGTAACATACTACCTTCTTATTTTGTAATAAAGACTTTATGCTCTTAATATGATTTTCGTTAATAACATGTGGAGCTATAATAAGTTTCCAATCAGAACGAGTATTAAAATATTTCAAAAAAACACTCTCATCTGGCTGCCAAGAAGAACCAGCTACAAAGACCTTAGGCTTATTATCTTCTGAAAGATGGATAAAACTTTCTATAATAGGTAACTGCTTACAATATTCTTTTATATTTAAAACACGATCAAAACGTGTATCACCTACTACTGTACTGTTTTTTACGCCTATACTATTTAATAGCTGCTTACTCTCTTCATTTTGCACAAACAAATGAGTAAAACAATGAAGCACCCTACTATAACCACCTCCATACCATTTAAAGAAAACCTGTTCAGGACGAAATATACTAGAAACACTGTAAGTAGGTATACCACGATGCTGAAGTATATGAAGATAATTATACCAAAACTCATATTTTATAAAAAATGCCATAACAGGACGAATGGCACGAAGAAAAGCACGAGCATTAATAATAGTATCTATTGGGAGATAAGTAACAATATCTGCTACAGCATAATTCTTACATACCTCATAGCCTGAAGGTGAAAAGAAAGTTAAGAGTATCTTGTACTCTGGATATTCCTTACGTACCCTCTCTATAAGTGGACGCCCTTGCTCAAACTCTCCTAACGAAGCAGCATGAAACCAAACATATTTAGCGTTAGGATCTATTTTCTCTCGTATTACTTTAATAGCAACACGCTCACCACGCCACATCTTTCGCAGCTTCTTACTAAAGCAGCTACCCACTGCTATACAAAACTGAGTAAGATACATGATTATGTTATACATCTGCTATTATACTTTATATATTGCTAGATAATTAACCTAATATCTTTATAGCCTTATATATACGATCAAGGGTCTCTTCCTTACCTAAAAATGCTGAAATATCAAACATACCAGGACCTTTTCCCTCGCCAACAAGGGTAAGACGAAAAGCATTCATAACATCGCCAAGCTTATAGCCCTTATCCTCTACCCACTTCATTACTATAGCCTCTTGCCCTGATATAGTAAAATCGTCTATGCCTTTCAATACCTCAGCAAGCTCACTCATCTGCTTAGAAGAATATTCTTTCCAACGCTTTCTAACAGTCTTTTCATCATAGGTAATAGGAGGAATAAAAAAGAATGAACAAAGACTCCAAAGATCTTTTACAAAATTTACACGATCCTTCATCATGTGAACAACTTGCGTAATCTGCTCCATAGAAGCATTTACACCATTGTTTGCTACTATAGGGGCAAACAACTGAGCTATTTCTTTATCGGTCTTTTTTAGTATATATTCATGGTTAAACCATATACCTTTCTTATAATCAAATTTAGCTCCACTCTTAGAACATTTAGATATATCAAAGGCTTTAACAAGCTCATCAAGTGAAAATATTTCTTGTTCAGTGCCAGGATTCCAACCTAAAAGGGCAAGGAAATTGACAACTGCCTCTGGGAAATAACCACTTTCACGGTATCCTGAACTAACTTCATGAGTTTTAGGATCAACCCATTCTAAAGGAAAAACAGGGAACCCTAACCTATCACCATCACGCTTGCTTAGCTTACCCTTACCTTCTGGCTTTAACAATAATGGTAAATGAGCAAAACTTGGCATAGTATCTTCCCAGCCAAATGCACGATAAAGAAGCACATGCAATGGCGCACTGGGCAACCACTCTTCACCACGAATAACATGAGAGATATCCATCAAATGATCATCTACAATATTTGCAAGATGGTAAGTAGGTAATTCATCTGCACTTTTATAAAGAACCTTATCATCTAAGATGTCTGTTTTAATGCAGACATCACCACGAATCATATCTTTAACATGAACCTCTTCACCTGGATCTACCTTAAAACGTACCACATACTGTTTACCGTCATCTATTAAAGCCTTTACTTCTGCCTCTGAAAGGGTGAGAGAATTGCGCATCTTTCCACGAGTATGCGCATCATACTGGAAATTTTCTATCTCAGCACGCTTTGCCTCTAACTCCTCTGGAGTATCAAAAGCTATATACGCTTTACCATTAGAGAGCAATTCATCAACATATTTTTTATATATATCACGACGCTCGCTCTGACGATAAGGACCTTTATCTCCTCCAAAACTAACGCCCTCATCAAACTGTATTCCAAGCCATTTAAACGACTCTATAATATATTCTTCTGCACCATTTACAAAACGATGTGAATCAGTATCTTCTATACGGAACACTAACTTTCCGCCATTTTGTTTTGCAAAAAGATAATTAAACAAAGCAGTACGCACACCACCAATGTGCAAAGCACCTGTTGGACTAGGTGCAAAACGTACTCTTACTTTTCTTTCAGACATTGTTTTTCTATTAATAGTTTGTGCAAAATTAGTGTTTTTTTTCGATGATACACTATTTTTTTCGTATTTTCGCATATTATTAGAATAACAGCAAACACAAAAATATATGATTCAATTCAACTATAAAAAGAATAACCATTGGCGTAACCTAATTGTAATGATACTACTAATCATAGTAGTTACTGCTATTATTTCTTTCTTTTTACCTAAAAATAAAGGCAAGTTCTTTCACTACGAAGAGGGAAAACCATGGCTTTATGGGCAATTAATAGCTAAATTCGACTTTCCTATCTTTAAAACAGAAGAAACTATAAAACAGGAACGCGACTCTATCTTAAACAATTTTCAGCCTTATTATCATAAACAAAAAAATGTAGAAACAAAAAATATAAAGGCATTTGAAGATGCCTACAAAGCTGGTATTCCTGGTCTACCTACCTATTATAATAATATTATTATAAAACGTTTTCATAAAATTTACTCCGTAGGTATAATGGATCCGCAGCAATATAATAATATTGCAAAAGATACAAATGCACTTATCAGAATAGTAACAGATAAACAAGCTGTAAGCACACCTTTGAAAAATGTATACTCAACAGCTGCGGCTTATGAACAGATTTTCATGGATCCACAGCTATCTCCTTACAGGGCAACACTACAACAATGTAACCTAAATGACTATATAGAGCCAAATCTTATATACGATAAAGACAGAAGTGATGCAGAAGCAAATGATATGTTAAGCCTTTTACCACAAGCTTCGGGCATGGTTTTAGAGGGACAAAGCATAATAGACAGAGGTGATATTATAGATGCCAAAACCTATAGAATACTTAATTCTTTTGAACAAGCTATGGAAAAACGTAATGCTTCACAAAATGAAGTATTATCAACCATTATAGGACAAACACTTTATGTCTTCATTTTAATGGTACTTTTCACTTTTTATCTAAACCTTTTTAGGAAAGATTACCTTAAAAAACCTCGTACTTTAGGACTGCTTTATGCTACTATTACCCTTTTTTCTATCATTACCTCAATAATGATAGAGCATGCTATGCTTAGTATATATATAATACCTTTTGCTATGGCAGCAATATTTACGCGCGTTTTTACCGATTCACGTACAGCCTTTATCACCTACGTTACTATGATATTAATATCTGCTGCTGCCGTAAAATATCAATACGAATTTATTGCTCTACAGCTTACAGCTGGGTTAATAGCCATTTACTCTTTGCGCGAATTGGCTAAGAGAAGTCAGATTTTTGTTACTGCTATAGTCGTTACTCTCGGCTCTGGGGCTATGTATTTAGCACTACAACTTACACAAATAAGCAACTTCTCTCAACTCAATCATTCCATTTATCTTTACCTTATCATAAATGGTATTTTCCTTTTGTTTACATATCCATTAATGTTAATTATAGAAAAAACTTTCGGCTTCATATCCACCGTTACAATGTTTGAGCTTTCTAACACTAACAACCAGCTTCTTAGACAGCTTAGCGAGACAGCTCCGGGCACCTTTCAGCATTCTATAACTGTAGGAAACCTTGCAGTAGAAATAGCTAATAAAATAGGTGCAAAAGCACAGCTATTACGTACTGGTGCTTTATATCATGACATTGGAAAAATGATAAATCCTGTGTTCTTTACAGAAAATCAAGCAGGCGTTAATCCACACGACAAGCTAACAGACCTTGAAAGTGCACGTATCATTATAAGTCATGTTACATATGGATTAAAACTTGCAGAACAAAACAGACTACCCGCTATGATAAAAGATTTTATATCTACACATCATGGCGCAGGAATAGTTAAATATTTCTATATTCATTATCAAAATGAGCACCCTGATGAAGAGGTTGATGTTACACCTTTTCGCTATCCTGGTCCTAACCCTTTTACACGTGAACAAGCTATTTTAATGATGAGCGATAGTGTAGAAGCTGCCTCTCATTCGCTAACAGAATACTCTGAAGAGTCTATAAGTAACCTTGTTAATAGGATTATAGATGGACAAGTAGAACAAGGAAGTTTTAATGACGCGCCTATAACCTTTCTTGATATTACTACTGCAAAAAGTGTTTTAATAGAGCGATTAAAAGCTATTTATCATACACGAATACAATATCCTAAACTTAAAAGTGAAATTTTACAAAGCAAGTAAATATAAAAAACGGTCTTTTTAATTATTTATAAATAAGTTGTTTATAAAGGTTTTAAGAGAAAAAGAAATAACATCTTAATAAAGAAAATGTTATAAAACAATAGAAAAGTTTGGATATTTAGGACAAACAGAATACCTTTGCACCTGTATTTTAGGTAACAACTTAATTAAAAAAGTTAAAAAAATTATGAAGACTAAAGTTTTTGCAACGATTGGTTTATTAGCAACAACGCTTACTGCTAATGCAGGTGGGCTTCTAACGAATACCAATCAAAGCATTCCTTACTTACGTTCTTTGGCAAGAACTGGTGCTATTGGTGTAGATGGAGTTTATTTTAATCCTGCTGGTGTAGCATTTTTATCCGATGGATTTCATCTTAGTTTAGGTATTCAGAATATATACCAAACTCGTACAGTACTATCAGGTATAAATATAAAAGGCTTAGAAAACACTCCTTTTTATCAGCCTTTCAAACTTAATGGTGGAGATAAAAATGGTGCAAAAGAATATATTGCCAAGGCTTCTGTACCTATTTTCCCAACTTTTCAGGCTGCTTATAATAAAGGCAAATGGGGCTTCCAAGTGGGGTTTGGCTTAACCGGTGGAGGCGGAAAAGCTACATTTAATAATGGCTTAGGTAGCTTTGAGCGCACTATATCATTGCTACCAATATATCTTAAAAGTAAGGGGTTAGGCTCAAAGACCCCAAGATATAATGCCGATTTGTTTATGCAAGGGCAGCAATATGTCTTTGGTTTACAATTAGGAACATCTTATAAGATAAACAATAAGTTAGCTGTTTACGGTGGTACACGTTTTAATTATATCTACAATGAGTACCAAGGTCACATCAAAAATATCACAGCTAACATCAATGGCACTGATGAAAATCTTCATAATTATTTTAAAGCACAAGCAGATAAATATAGCTACAAAGCTACACAGCTTAACAATTTATCTGCTACAGCTACAGAGCCTGATAAAAAGAAGACATATACCGAAATGGCAAAAAAGGCAGAAATAGCATCTGCTACTTTCAGAAAAGGTCAGGAAATGGTATCTGATAAACAACTTGACTGCACTCAGCGTGGATGGGGTATAACTCCTATTATTGGCATTGACTTCAAATCTGGGAAATGGAATCTTGCTGCACGCTATGAGCTTCCTACCAAAATAAATTTAGAAAACGAAACAAAAGTAGACGATACAGGAAAGTTTAAAAATGGAGTAAACACACCTAACGATCTTCCTGGTTTGCTTTCTGCAGGAGCACAATTTGAAGCAACAAAGAAAGTTCGTTTATTAGGAAGTGTAAATTACTACTTTGATAAGGACGCTAAGATGGATAAGGACAAGCAGAAACTACTTGCAGGTAATACCTTTGAGCTTCTTGGTGGTACTGAATGGGATATAACAAAGGCTGTTACAGTTAGTGCTGGAGCACAATTTACCCACTACTCTCTTGGCAATGGTGAGTATCTACAAGATATGAGTTTTGTAACAAGTAGTGTAAGCTTTGGGTTTGGTGCTAAGATAAAAGTAGCTAAAAATGCCAGTTTAAACATAGCTTACTTCCTAACAAAATACAGTCATTTCAAAAAGAACTCAGAAGAAACTATCAATGTAGGCGAACAAAAAGTACAGGTGAATAATACTGACGACTTTACTCGTTCTAATAAAGTATTCGGTTTAGGATTAGATATTAACTTTTAATCAAACAAATAATTAATAAAAATATTTATACATTTCTTATAAACAAGTATGCGACTTACACTGCTGTGAAGCAGATAAAGTCGCTTTTTTTGTTTTATATATCTTTAATCTATATTTCTACTATTACAAATAAAGCCTAATAAAATATTATTTCCATTTACTTTTTACTGAGGATCTACATCATAATATATTATCAAAGCACCATAACGTTTATCATGTAACATAGAAGTTTGCACTTCCCTAAGTGCTTGCTTCACTCTAATAAAGTCTATTCCATTTTCAAGTTTAAGCACTATTTTACGAATACTAAGCGTTTTTATGCGTGATACTGTTGGTTTATCCGGACCTAAAACACGATCTCCAAAAATTTCTCGTAAGCGTGCTCCAAGCTCATATCCTGCTGTTTCTACAATACTTTCTTCACGATGCTTTAAGTATACATAAATTAAGCGATAAAAAGGAGGATAATGGAAAGCTCTTCTCTCTTCTAAAACATCACGATAAAAACTTTTATAATCGTTATGCACCACTTGCTGAATAACACTTAAATCTTCACTTCCTGTTTGCAAAATAACCAATCCTTGCTTACCTCTTCGCCCCGCGCGTCCACTTACTTGACACATCATCGTAAAAGCTTCTTCATAGGCTCTGAAGTCAGGATAGTTTAACATAGAGTCGGCGTCTAATATCCCTACAACGGAAACATTGTCAAAGTCGAGTCCTTTTGTCACCATTTGCGTACCAATAAGCAAATTAGTCTTACCTAAAGAGAAATCGGTAATAATACGGTTATATGCGTTATGTGTTCGCGTAGTATCTAAATCCATTCGTGCTATCTTAGCGTTAGGTAATATTTTACTAATTTCATCTTCTACTTTCTCTGTACCATACCCATGGCTACGAATATCTTTTGCATGGCAAGATGGACACTCTATAGGAATTTTATTAGCATATCCACAATAATGGCAAGTAAGTATATTCATTTTCTTATGTAGTGTTAGCGATACATCACAATTTGGACACTTAGGTATCCAACCACACTCCCGACACTCTAACATAGGTGCAAATCCACGACGATTCTGAAAAAGAATAACCTGCTCGCCTCGTTCTAATGAATCTTGCACTACTCTAAGTAATCGAGGAGAGAAAGGTCCACATAACATTTTACGTCTGCGCAAATCTTTTATATTAACTATTTCCACTTGAGGAAGCTGTATATCCTTATATCTTCGTGACAATTCTACAAAACCAAACTTCCCTTTTTGCGCATTATAATAAGTTTCTATTGATGGAGTAGCTGTTCCTAAAAGTACTTTTGCCTTATGTATACTGGCTAAAATAATAGCTGCTGAACGTGCATGATAACGAGGAGAAGGGTCTTGCTGCTTAAAGCTTTGCTCATGCTCTTCATCTACAATTACTAATCCTAATTGCTGAAATGGTAAAAATATAGCACTCCTCACTCCTAATATCACGCTATATGGACTATTAGAAAGCTGCTTTTTCCATATTTCTACACGCTCTGCATCACTGTATTTGCTATGATAAATACCTAATCTGTTTCCAAAAACAGTCTGCAGTCTACTCGTTATTTGCACCGTCAAAGCTATCTCTGGTACTAAATAGAGTACCTGCTTATGTTCCTCTATAGCTTTCTGAATAAGATGTATATATATTTCTGTCTTCCCAGAAGAGGTAACTCCATGTAATAAAGTTACCCTATGCGTCATCATCTGAAGTAAAATATTATTATACGCATTACTTTGTGCTTCATTTAATGTTTTTATCTTTTCATAGTGTGTAGCAAGACCGCTCTGCAAACGCCCCACCTCTTTTTCATATGTACATAACACCTTTCGCTCTACAAGAGCATGAATAATAGATATATTACAATGGCTTTCATTAAGAAGCTCTTCACGCGTAACCTCTTTTAATAATGTATTCGCAGATAGATGCTTTACCTTATCTACTTCGGCTAACTGCAAATATTTTAACAATACTACCTCTTGCTTCTTTGCTCTTCCAAAATTATGTAGCAATTCGCTTAAAGCATTATTGTCTTTATAATAATCAGTAAGAGTTATATAAAGCTCTACTCGTGGTTTATACTTATCTTCCGTTTTTAAGCCTAAAGGGAAAGCTGCCTTATATACATCACCTATTGGAGCCATATAATAACTGCCTATCCATTGCCATAACGCAAGTTGGGTAGGCAAAACAACTGGAGTTGGTTCAAATATAGATAATATTTCTTTAAAAGATATTTTATCACCCTTCTTATCAGTAATTTCATTAGGAGCAGGGGCAGGAAACAAACTTATAATCCCTATGTATGTCTTTGTTTTACCAAAGGGTACCAATACACGCATTCCTACTGCAATCTTTTCAGAAAGAGATTCTGGAACAATATAAGAAAACTGTGTCTCTAAAGGCACTGGAAGAATAATATTAGCATATAGCATTAGATACTTTCCTTTTTTATGCTTGTATTTTTATTACCTATTAAAAAATAAAACTATACCTATCTGCCATGAGTTATTATTTTTCTTTGCCTTGATTATATTGTTAGCTATATTTTCAAAAGTAACATCTCTCGACTTACCACAAGCTATATTGTAACTGCCTCTTATCTGAAGATTACTAAAGACATTTATTCCTAAACCTACATTTATACTGAAAGTACTATTATTAAGTAAATAACTTTTAATTTTATTCCACTCAAACTCGTTACTTATTATATTAATATTCCACTGTGGACCTGCAAAAAAAGATATACTTGCTATATCACCTAAACCCACTGAATAGTTTAAATTTATAGGAATAGCTATCTGTTGATACTTTACTGTCATATCTTCGCCGATATTGTTTTTTATATTTACAGAATGGCAGTCGTACAATGTAGAAATATCAACACCAAGACCTGTTGGCGGTAAAGAGAACTTCACTGTAGGTCCTACAAACCAGCCCTTATAGCTTTTCTCTTCTATAACATTGCTACTAAAGCTAATCTCACTAACATCTAAACCTGCTCTCACTCCAAATTGTACCTTTTGAGCATTTATATTATCTGAATATAATATAGCTAAAACAGTGAAAACTAAATATAATAACTTTTTCATAAAAGTAAATTATTGAAAAAGGTTGCTCGCATGAAATGCAAACAACCCCTAATATTATTTTAAATTTTACTTTACCTTATAGAATTAATACTCATCTTCATTCCATAAGAAATCATCTTTTGATGGGTAATCTGGCCAAATGTCTTCTATACTATCATAGACATCGCCTTCATCTTCTATTTCCTGTAAATTTTCTAGTACCTCTAAAGGGGCTCCAGAACGCATAGCATAGTCTATCAACTCATCTTTGGTAGCAGGCCATGGTGCATCTTCTAATTTAGAGGCTAACTCTAATGTCCAATACATAATATTATAAGTTAAATAATTATTTTATAGCTGCAAAAGTAATATTTTTATTTCTATTTACAAGTTATTTGCCACTTTTTTTATATACTTTTTCTATTATTTATATAACTATCTTTCTTACAGAAAAAGTAATTATTACTAACTTTAGAATTTCAGATAAAATCAAGGTTTTTACTTTCACAAATAATCTTATATCTTCTTTTTAACTTTACGATTAAAAGTTGATAATATAATTTTGCTTATACATTTTTGTATTCAGAAAAAGCACACCACAGTAATAAAGATCGAACGATACTCCTATCCTACTGTCAGCTATAATCTGTTCCCAGTAATGTGTAGTATATTTATCTTTATGAATATGCTCAAGTATAATTACAGAAGTTGCTGATAAACTGGATAAAATATTATTTATAAACTCTTCATAATAACCCTCTAAAGTAATACGCACAAGAACTGTTTTGGCTGTTAGCTCTTTTATAAATAAGTGGAGCTGCTCCTTACTTGTTCGGTTACTCACTAATAAATAAGGTTTTTTATGAGAACTTGCCATAAAATAAGCCTTATAAGCTGTACTATCTGGATAAAAATCTATTATATGGTTTGGGTTAATAAACCTTGCCATTCTATAATAAAATCTACACAATTTGCGTTTACGCTTATCTAAACCAAATACTTGTTGCTTCAATGTGTCATATTTGTTATAGTGTGTATGATTATTGATTACCTCACGAACAAACTTATATGCCCATGGAGATTGCACCCCAAAGCCACGTGAGTAACGCATACGGCGTAACCAAACAAAACATCGCTTCAATATATAAAACATAATAAATATAGATTATAAGAATGCAAATATACTATTTTTTGATATTATACATACATTTTATATCTATTTTTTTATGTTTGCTTTGTTTTTAAATATAATTTCTATCATTATACCTTTATTCTTATGTTATATCTTTCACATAACATTAACATGCTACAAATTTTTATTTTAACCTCACCATAAACACATCTTCCTTTTAGCTATGCTGCTACAGTCTTTAAAGATCTTATCCTATACTTTTAAATATTAAAACACTTGTACTAAAAGCACCTAAAAAAAAACACCAAAGCTCTCTATCGAGTTTTGGCGTTTTGCGTATGTTTAATACTTTAAAAGTTCTTTTTTAAAAAGGGAGCCTCACGGTTGCCTTTGTTATTCCTGAACAATCCATTAAACATTTACCTAAATAAAATAACTAAAAACCTAAATTTATTATTACTAACCTAAACAATCTATTAACCTTTTGATGATGCAAAGGTATGCAGAAGTTTATAGTACAACAAAGAAATTACAAAGTTTTTTATCGAAAAGCCATACTTTCTTGATACAAGTCAAATACCTTTGTGTGCGAAAACACTAAACAGTTACACTCTCATATCCCAACTCTATATTATATTAAACATATAATATTAATAAGCTAATTCCATTTTCTATAAAATTCTTTTTATACTATAACTCTTAAAATAAAATACCAACAACCTTTATCTATAAAAAAGAAATTGCATAGAAACAATTATCTCTATGCAATTACTTTATTTCTGTTATGTTTTTACTAAATACAACACACTTAGTTCCTTTTCTTTATAAATCTACTCATATTACCACCAGTTGTTTACATGATAAATCACCTTAGGCTGATTCTTTGCCCATGCCGTACCAATAGCTCTTATAGCAGAGATACGATACTTTTCTAACGCATATTCATTACGCTGTTCTTGCAAGGTATATTTCCATTCTCTTGCGTCAATGGCAGCTATCCTTTTCTTTATAGAAGCAAAAAGTATTTTAGCTTTTTCATATGCAGCCGATTGAGGATTAATTTGAGAAAGTAGTTCTCCAGCTTGCATAGCAGCTTCTTTGTCTTGAGAAGCATTCCATATTGCAGTTGCTTTTGCCAACATTCTTTCACCTTCTTGATTCAGCATCTTTTTATATATACTCTGCATAAAATTATTAGCTTGTGTATATAAATCTTCACATACTGAAGGAATAGTTTCTAATTCGCATATTGCAGCTTCAAATTCTTGTCTATCAGCCAGCATTTTAGCATGTTGCAATATAGATGCACCCTTTAATTGATAGTACAATAAAATCTTTGCTTTAGCTTTCTCAACAAAATCTTTCAGCTCTGCATTGCGACCATTTAGCATACTAAAAGCCTGTATAAAAGCTTTACTTTTTGATACTCCAACACCTTTAACCTCTACATTTTTAGATGAAAAAAGTGTGCCAGCAACTCCATCACCAATACACAAATTGATATTTAAAGTATAAGCAAACATCACTGGAGCCGTATCAGTTATATCCTCTGTTACTACACTTACTTTTGGAACAAGTACAAAACGCTGGTTGAATGCATTTGCAAAGCCGCAGGACGTAATTATACTTCCTAACCTACTATACACTACACTTTCAACAGAATTTGGTATGCCACTTGCTTCATCTATATATGGAGATATACTTATCTGTTGCGTATTCTGTGCACGACTTACTAAAGTAAATACGCCAAGTATCATTAACCCAACACCTTTTATTATATTCATGACTTCCCTCCTAAAATGATATTTATCTCACCTAATCCTACTACGTCAATTTTACACTTTACACCAGTAATTCCTTCTATGTATTTTTTCAACTCCGTACCAAACCAATCTGCAGTAGAACCTCTTGTTTGACCTGTATTAGTAGTATAAATCATTGGTATACGAACCTCATCAAAGAATACTTCGTTCTCGGTTTTATTATCTATATTGTAATTTCCTTTCATGGCATGCGCTGCAACCCAATCTTCTATCAGTTTGCTAAGTTCCTTATCTTGATATTCCTTCTCATAATTAATATCGCAATTGTTGGCTAATGTCAAACGTACAACAATATGCCTACCAGACTCAAACAATCTTTGATAATAGCTATCCATATCAGCAATAAACTTGTCTTTAAAGCTCAATACTGCTTCTTCTAACTGATTAACAAGCTCTGTGCTATTAGCAGAAGTACCTCTACCTATATTACCTTGCGATATAGGTTCATCACTATAAGCATCTGTGGCACCTACATTAAACTCTACATATTTATATGGACCATCTTTCTTAATAGTATAATACAGCTCTACATTGATATCAGCTTTTGCTGTTTTATTGAGCAAATCAAGAGCTGACTGTTGCAAGCCACCACCAGCAGTAGTCATGTTGTCGCGTGCTGATCGAGACTTTATCTTTGCTAATATAGTCTTTAAATCCGCAACCTTATAATTCTCTTTAATCATAAAGTCTTGCATAGCACTGATCACCATACTAATGTCAGGATTCTCATCAAATGCCTTTTGATAGTCTGGCTCTGTTATTTGCTGTCCTTCAAAATTAGTGTAAGTCTTCATAAATTTATTCTGAGTACACCATGATCTTGAAGGTATAATCATTAGTTTAGGCTTTTTAGCTTGACCATAGCTTATTATAGAAACAAAGCACATTAAAAATAAAACATAATACTTTTTCATTATTACTTAATAATTATTTTATTAACACCTATATTTATATATAAAAAGAAAAAGCAACCTACCGCAACTTTCGTATGCGATAGATTGCTTTATATGAAAGAATATTAATAAGAGAATCCTGAAGAGCCTTGCTTTAAAATGCCATCTCTTTTCATTTTTTCTCTTAGATTATCGTACATTACTTGCACATACAGACCTACCTTATATCCTTTTTTTACTTCTCTACGATCTCGGCCTGAAGGAACACCATCTGTAGTAATATTGATAAAAGACAAATACTCTTTCGCATCCTCAAAGAAATTGTAGAAATACTCAAAGTTATCTATCGCTACCTGTCCGTTACCTTGGTTTGAGAATATTGCAGGAGTAGCCCGAGCATTGGCTGAACCAGGTATTCCTCTGAACAAACAAGCATGCACCGCATTCTTCTTGGCTTGCTCTATTGCCTTGTCGACATTCTTGCCAAATCCCCACACCTTGAGGTGCTTGGTGCCATTCTGTCCCACTGCAACAGTAGAAACCTCATAGTTTGCCCATTCTACAAGATATTTTTTCTTATCTATTTTTTTACATCTCCCTTCTATAGGTATAAATAGTAATACTACAAGAGAGAGTAATAATATTTTTTTTACTTTACTCATCTACGTTTATAAATTAACCTTAACACCTGCACCTATAGACAATTTTCCAAATCGGTTAGGCGTGTCAATATACCATTCACCTTGGCTAAACTTGTATGAATAGTCAGCACGCACGAACAACTGTATAGGATAGAACACCTGCAAGCCTACTTTCACGCCACCATGTGCGAAATATGCTATACGCTTACTATAAGAATTGTCATTGTCTGACTTTGTGTCGCCCAACAATCTGCAATAATCGCCACCTATACCAACATTAGGCATAATCTCAAGAATACGAATTGGGTGAATAGCCACAGCACCATTCAATGAGAACGGAATGTAATGAGGACGCAACAACTCATCAGCTGTTTTAGAACCTGTTTCTACAATCTTTTTTCCCATATGGTAACCTATAGATATACCTGTAAAATACATCATGCCAAGTGTATTCTTAGTTTTTAAAAGATAGTCTATATCCACTTGAGCATAGTTATATCCTCCAAGCACACCTGACACGCTGACAGAGAGTTTCAAGTCTTTCTTCTCTTTCAAGAACATACCCTCTTTCATCGTCTTGCCAGATATCTTATAAAACTTACTGCAATCGGTCTCGCCCATTGCGTTGGTTCTGTTATCAAAGACTTCAGTAGCACGTACGAAACCTACCTTCTTATATTCTAAGTTACCATTCTCGTCCTCAACCACCTTGAACACACGGTAACGGTCAGAGTTGCGCAAACCTTCCTTATATCCTATTTTTGCCGCAACAGGATTAACCTCAAATATAGTGCTGGTTACCTGCCACTTGTCTATCTTACGCTCCAAAGCATCTAATGCACTGTTCAATGTAGCCACTGGGTCTATGTCATCAGGAGAAACTTCCTTGTTTCCTTTAGAGAACAAACCTTTAAGCTTAGTGGCTTTATTGTCATCCTTTGATTCGTATGCGTTGTTTACAGCATACACAAACTCTAAATCCACCTTTAGGTTATCATAAAAGCTCTTATTTGCGGCAGAAGCATCTTTGTCGAGCCAGTTATTCCATACCTCTATTAAAACAGTGTCATTAAGAACAGCCTTAAACACATATGTATCTACACTTTTACCATCAGCATTATCACTCAAAACGACAACATAAGAGTTGCCTATCAGTTTTTTGTCTGCTGCATTTAAGGTATTTACCTTATCTACGTTAGCATTCAACACATCAGCGTCTGTTTTGTTGTAACGTGTACGCTTTGCGAGCAAAGACGAGTTAAACACGTTGCCATCGTATTGCAACCAATAATCCAACACTTGCTTACCCACATTCTGTGCCAACAGCTCTTTACGTATCTCTTCTGCTTTTTCTTTAAGCACCTGCTTCTTCTTGCCAACAATCTCATTGCCTACCACGCCGATTTGCGTACATGGTATTTTGTTAATGTCGAATTTGCCCGACATAAACTCACAGCTGTCAATACCTTGTGTAAAAGCTCCACCACCCATAGAGATTACAGAGATGGCACAACGGTTATAGTCAAATGTTTCCTGTGTAGGCACCTTTGACGCTTCTTGTGCATAAGAAACAACACTTCCAAAAAGAAGTGCTACAAAAAGTAACTTTTTTCTCATTTTTACAGAAATTTGATTAATACTATTATATTTAAAATATTTGATTTTCTTTAAGATATTTAGCTAATGCAGCTCTATCTACCATAACATTCATAATAACCCCGCGTCGCGCTTGTGGCTTAAACTTGTCTTTTTCTAACCGTAACCTGTGTACAAATTTCAAATAATCGCCACCAGTAGAGAAAAAAGCATCAAAAAAGTCAGAATACTGCTGCTCTATCAATGGATTAGAAATAATGGGGTGTATCATTTTATGTTCACCATACGAGCTGCTGACGTTCTTGAAAATGACGTCGTACACAGCCTTGCGCATGGCGTCTTCCTTAGCTTGATAATATGTTTGCCCAATACCTTGCACACGTAAAACATACTTCCCCATTCCCCTATTAGCTATGGCTGTAGTGGAAAATGTACTATAATAAATATTTTTGGGTGTACAGGCATTAAAAAATACTACAAAAAGTATCAAAAATAAAATATCCTTTACTTTCATTACTATAGGGTTTTATTAAGTAATATTTAAATAAATTTGTTTCTTTTGCAAATTTAAAACAACCAATATAAAGAAAACATTTTTATAGTATTGTTTTTTTTTTTTTTTTTAACTATATTCATTGTTTTGGAAACGATTATTAACGTTTTTAAGAGCTTTTTACCCTATGCTGCCTCTTTTTTATGATTATTATCTTTAAACATTGTAAGCACTACCTCCTCTATTCTTTCTAAAAATTAAGATAAACAGCCTAACAAAAATGTCTTTTTTACATTAAACACATATAATAACTTTGTTAGGTTCGCTCTTTTTATGTAAGTTTGCACCTAATTATAAAAACATATTAACAGACAATAGCTACATCAATTAAAACTATATAGCATTATGCGCATTCTTATTGTAAACACAAGCGAACAAACAGGTGGTGCCGCTGTAGCATCTAACCGCCTTCTCAAAGCCTTAAACAAGATGGGTGTGGAAGCAAAAATGCTTGTAAGAGAAAAAGAAACCGATAATGCATACGTGATAAAACTTCACAAACACTACCTACAAAAAATCTACTTTCTTTTTGAACGACTTTGTATCTTCTTTAACCTACATTTTAGAAAAAAACATCTTTTCGAAATAGATATAGCCAATTCAGGTAATGATATTACTTCCCTTTCTATATTTAAAAAATCCGATGTAATACACTTGGCTTGGATAAATCAGGGAATGTTATCGCTAAATAGCATAAAAAAAATCATAACTTCGGATAAAGCTGTCGTATGGACAATGCACGACCTCTGGCCTGCTACCTCTATTTGCCACTACCCTAAGAGGTGTAAACGCTACGAAAGTAGCTGCCAACATTGCCCTATACTGCCAGCTAACGGGTCGGAAAAGGATCTTTCTGCAAAGATTTGGGCAAAAAAAAACAAAGTGTACAATTCAGGGCACATATACTTTGTAACCTGTAGCAAGTGGCTATGTAAAGAGGCTAAGCATAGCAGTCTGCTAAAAGAACATACTATACAAAGCATACCTAACCCCATTGACACCCATTTTTTCAAACCATTAGATAAGCATGAAGCACGAAAGAAACTAAACCTGCCTAACGACAAAAATATTATTCTATTTGTATCACAACGTGTTACTGATAACAGAAAAGGCATGGATCTTTTTATAGAAGCTATAAACCACATAGCTAAAGAGTATCCGGAAATTAAAAAAAACAGCTGCATAGCTATACTTGGTGGACACGCTGAAGAGATAGCCAGCCAACTTAGCTTGCCAACATATCCGCTTGGGTATGTATCAGACAAAGAAAATATTAGAGACGTTTACAATGCTGCAAGTGTCTTTGTGCTACCTACACGAGAAGACAACCTGCCTAACACTATAATGGAAGCTATGGCGTGTGGTGTGCCATGTGTAAGCTTTAAAGTGGGTGGAATACCTGAAATGATAGACCATTTACATAATGGTTATGTAGCAAAGGAACATAACCCTCAAGATCTTGCACAAGGCATTAAGTGGGTGCTTAACAATGCTAATTACACACATCTCTCTACTGCTGCAATAGAAAAGGTTATACATACCTATTCGGAACGTAATGTAGCAGAACAGTATATCAACCTATATTACGAAGCTTTAGCTTATAAAAATTATAAATTATGATAACATTCTCTGTTGTAACCATAACATATAATGCTGAGAAAGTTTTGCAACCTACTTTAGACAGTGTTCTTATGCAAAACTATTCACACATAGAACATATCATCATAGATGGTGCTTCTAAGGATAATACCTTACAAATAGCACTCAACTATCAAAAACTTTCTAACAAGGCCGACAATGGACACACCATAATAATACAGAGCGAACCAGATAAAGGACTTTATGATGCTATGAATAAAGGACTGCAAAAAGCTACAGGCGATTATATCATATTCCTAAACGCTGGCGATAGATTTCCTAAAGTGGAGACACTTAAAAAAGTGGCTATAATTGCTGAGCCGGGAGATGGTGAAGAGATGCCTGCAGTATTATATGGCAATACGGACATCATTGATAAAGATGGCATCTTTCTGTATCATCGTCAGAAAGAACCACCAGAAAACCTTACATGGAAATCGTTTAAAGAAGGTATGCTTGTTTGTCATCAAGCCTTTTATGCACGAACAGATATTGCCAAAGCCCTGCCCTATAATACTAAATATCATTATTCTGCAGATATTGATTGGTGTATTAATGTTATGAAAGAAGGAGAGCGCCGCGGCTTATTGATAAAAAACGTACATACTGTGGTAGCTAATTATCTAAAAGAAGGACAAACAACATTACACCATAGAGCATCATTAATAGAACGATATAAAATAATGTGCAAACACTATGGCACTTTTAAAACATCATTACACCATCTTAGATTCTTAATACATCATTTTATAAAATAAATAAAAACAAATAGATACACATAAATATAAAAAATATACACAATAAAATAATAAAAAAAACATGAACATATTAAAGACTTCCCTCATCATAGCTCTAACTACCATAAGTATGTATACTTATGCACAAAGCCAAAACAATAGTGCTAAAAGCAATGCCACACAAATAGCAAAAAACAATAACAGTACTACAAAATCTGCAAAAAAAGTAACAAACACAACTACTACTACATACAAAACAGTATGCACAAAAAGATTATCTACACCAAAGTCGGCAAAAACAGCTAAGTATAAAGATATTAATACAGGAAAGCAACAAATAAAACGCGGACTAAAAGAGTTTGGGAAAGGTATAGGTAAAATAGCTAAAAGCGAGTGGAAAGATGCAAGCAAAGCTGGGAAAGAAATAAAAAAAGGAGGGAAAATGTTCTTTAAAAAATTAGGAAAAAGCATTTCAGACTCCTTTAAGGAAGATAGTATCAAAACAAAATAAAATATTTTACTATCACTATCAACTAAAATTAAAATAGAGAAAACACCTTGTGGGATAGCCTTTAAAACAGGTTATCCCACATTTTTTTATTATAAATGACACCAAACTTAACGAAAACAATACAATTGTTAGTAACCTATTTACACAAATAAGAATAATCTTCTATACTATAAAAAGCACACTACACTATATAAAAAAATAATATTTTAGGTGAAAATATATAGTGCCAACATACTAAAAATAACTTATTTTTGATATAAAAATAGATTAAAAAAGGACTAAAAATAACTTATTTTTAGTCCTTATGTCTTATCTTTTACTAAACAAAATACCTTCTTCAAACAATAAAAAGCTATACTTTTAAATTCTTACCAACTACTATTACAGGCTATATTAAAAAAGTATCACTAAATGGAGAGTGGGTAAATAGCATAACAAAAAGCTTTACACACTATCTCTCTTATATAAATAAGGCTTCTTATTTACTAATCTTTAGCAACTCACCTACAGCGATATGAGTAAACTTTTTCAAACCATTAGCACGGCGAATCTGCTCCACTGAAACTCCATGTAGCTCAGCTATAGAAGCTAAAGTTTCTCCTTCTGCTACCTTATGATAAAACAAGCGCTCGCTTGCGTTGCTATAAGTAGCCTGCGGGGTTCTGCTGGCATAATCTGTATTATACTCCTCTGCTTTCGTTTTGGCATAAGCCTTTGGACGAGTGCGATAATTACCATTGCCTTGAATGTTCTGTCTGCTATAAGGTAAGCTGGAATTAGTACCACGTAAAGCAGTGGCACGAGCAGACTCACTTGACATGTTGCCACGACGGAACACATAATAATCTCCCGTTACATCTTGATTTGCAAAATCGAAAAACAAAGCTGGGTTTAAAGCTACACCACAAAGACGTGTTTCAAAGTGTAAATGAGAACCTGTGGAACGCCCCGTATTCCCTCCTAAACCAATAGGCTGACCAGCTTGCACATACTGGTCTTCACGTACCAACTGGCGCGAAAGGTGTCCATAAATAGTTTCTAAACCGTTATTATGACGAATAACTACATACTTACCATAACCATTAGCATTATATTTTACCATACGAACACGCCCAGAAAAAGCAGAACGGATAGTATCGCCAATATAGACCTTTATATCTAAACCTCTATGATTACGACCCCATCGACGACCAAAGTTACTTGTAATAACACGGCTTGGAGTAGGCATTACAAAACCTCTAAGATCTATCTTATAGACTTCAGGCAGAGTAGTAGGACGATGTGCATAGGTATTATTCCAACTATCATAAAGATCAGAAGCTGGTGCATCAAATTCTTCTGTTTCCTTTAAACGGTTTATAACAAGTGTGTCAAGTGGGTTTACGCGACGATCTATAGGTGCTTGCATTGCTAATTTATCTTGTGCCTTTATTGATTGGCTCGAAAAAACCAATAAAAAGCACAAGGATGTGGACTTGATAATATTCTTTATCTTCATAAAAATTGCTTAGTTAAAATACTATTTTTATTTATCAAAGGGTACTGATCATTCAGTAAAGTTATAAGGTTAATATAAAAAACACACCTATATAAGACATTACCTTGTAAAAGTCAGCTTTGCAAAGATAAAAAAAATGAGTGGATTCTCTTACAGCTTAACAGTTTTTATGATGCTTTTAACACACTACCAACACATTATAAACATCTTAAAAACATATACAAACATAGGTATTAAAAGCATTTCACAAGAAAAGAACCTATATTTACTAAGATATTGCAGCCCAGTTGATATTATTTTTCCTTAACATTTTTAATCTATCCCACAACATCTTATACTCTTCTTTAGAGCATTCAGGGTCTGATTCTATTATTTTCTGCGCCTCATCACGTGCCAGCTGCACAAGCTGTCCATCACGAGCAATGTCAGCTATTTTGAGATCAAAGGCAATGCCACTTTGCTGAGTACCTTCCAAATCGCCAGGTCCTCTGAGCTTTAAATCGGCTTCAGATATAGCAAACCCATCATTAGTATCGCAAATAACATTAATGCGCTTCTTGGTTTCCTTAGTCAGCTTACGATTAGTAACAAGAACACAATAGCTTTGATCGGCACCACGCCCTACTCTTCCACGCAACTGATGTAACTGTGAAAGCCCAAAACGCTGCGCATCAAGGATTATCATAACACTTGCATTAGGCACATTTACACCCACTTCTATCACGGTAGTTGCTACAAGAATCTGAGTCTGTCCAAGAACAAACTTTTGCATCTCCTCCTCCTTCTCTTTATCTTTCATCTTGCCATGTATCTTGCTTAGGTGGTAATCAGGAAACACTTCAAGCAAAGTATTAAAGCCTTCTTCTAAGTTTTTAAGATCGCTCTTCTCACTTTCCTTAATAAGAGGAAACACTATATACACCTGCCTGCCTTTACTAACCTGCTGCCTTATGCCATGATAAAGACTTGTCATTTGGTCATCATATCTATGAATAGTTTCTATAGGTTTACGTCCAGGGGGTAATTCGTCAATAACACTAACATCTAAATCTCCATAAATAGTCATAGCCAATGTACGTGGTATAGGGGTAGCTGTCATCACTAATATGTGAGGAGGCTGTTTGCTCTTTGCCCAAAGCTGCGCACGCTGTGCCACTCCAAAGCGGTGCTGCTCATCAATAACAGCTATTCCTAATTTCTGAAAATGTACATTATCCTCAAAGATAGCATGCGTTCCTACAAGTATATTTATAGTTCCGTTTACTAACCCCTCTAAGACCGACTTACGCCTCTTACCCTTTACAATACCTGTGAGCAGCTCCACATTAAGATTCATATCATGTAAAAACTCACGTATAGTCTGTAAATGTTGCTCTGCTAATATCTCTGTAGGAGCCACAAAACAAGCCTGAAAACCATTATCTATACCTATAAGCATTGACATAAAAGCTACAAGCGTTTTACCAGAGCCAACATCTCCCTGTAGAAGACGATTCATCTGCCTACCACTTCCCATATCGGAACGAATCTCTTTAATAACTCTTTTTTGTGCATTGGTTAATGCAAAGGGTAAGTTGTTATGATAAAACCAATTAAACTGCTCGCCTATTCGCCTAAATTCATATCCCCTATATTTACGACGATGCTCACTGGCATAGCGCATAATATTAAGCTGTACATAAAACAACTCTTCAAACTTAAGACGCATTCTTGCACGTTGCGTATCGTTTACTGTCTTTGGATAATGTATTTTTCTAAAAGCCTCATCACGAGATATAAGGTTAAGATGGCTTATAATAAAAGGAGGTAAGGTTTCTTCTAACGGAGAAACAAGCTTAGAAATAAGTGTTTTGGTTAGCTTTTCTATAGCTCGCGAACTAAGCGAAGCATTCTTCATTTTCTCTGTTGTAACATAAAAAGGCTGCATACCCATATCGTTTAACTGCAATTGTGATGCATCATCAATGTCAGGATGTGTAAACTGAAAACGACCATTATAAAACCCTGGCTTACCAAAAACTACATACTCTTTGCCTATTTTATAATTTTTATATATATACTGTATGCCATTAAACCATACCAAATCGCAAACACCATGACCATCAGAAAAGTGTGCTACTATGCGTTTCTTTCGTTTTCCCATATCATACTCTTCAAAACTAAGAATCTTACCTCTAAGCTGCACAAAAGGCATATCTAACGACAACTCCGAAGTAAGATATACCTTTGTACGGTCAATATACTTATATGGGTAATATTCTAACAAATCACGATAAGTATTTATACCAAGTTCTTTACTTAGTATATCCTTTCGCCGAGGCCCTACACCGGGCAAATACATAATGTCTTGATCGAGTATGTCTAACAAAATATTTATACTACTTTTATATATATATTATTTATCGCAGCAAAGCTTTTCAGCAATCTTAAGATCAAAAGGTGTAGTTAGCTTAATATTCTCCCTATTTCCTTCTACCATTTTAACCCTTTGCCCAATACTTTCCACTACGCTTGCATCGTCAGTAAACCTGCTATCTTCATCTTGACAATAGGCTTTCTTAATAACAGATATATCAAAAACCTGTGGTGTCTGCACCAAACAATAGCTACTTCTTGGCACTGTTTCCGAACTACCATCTACCGAAACATATCGTAAAGTATCTGTAACTTTCAACACAGGAATAACTGCTTTATAAGTAAGGGCTGCTTTAAAACATCTCAAAATAGTTTCTTTAGAAACAAAAGGACGCACCCCATCATGAATAGCTACATAGCCTTTAGCAGCATCAGGGATAAGATCTAAACCATTCTTAGACGACTGAAAACGAGTAGATCCACCTGTAGCTAATTCGTAATAATCTGAAAAATTATATTTCAAACATAAGTCATGCCAATATTCTTGCTGCTCTTTGGGCAAGACAAGGATTACCTTTATTTGTGGATCATATTCGCGAAAACACCGTATAGTACGCATTAAAACAGGTAAACCTGCCACGGGCAGAAATTGCTTTGGCACTTCCATACCCATGCGCAGACCTTTCCCACCTGCTACTATAATAGCATATTTTTCCATAAAAGCTATTTTGTGCCAGCTAACACTCTGTCGTATAACATAGCTTTCTTAACCTTTTCCACCTCTTCTTTTGGTAAAAGATGGCTCAACAGCTCATAAGTATAAGGTAAAACAGCTACAGGACCAGCCCCTGTTATAACATTTCCATCTACCTGAACCAATGTTCTCGTTGGCTCTGCACCATTAATAAGACTATCTTCCATACCTGGGAAGATTGTTGCCTTCTTACCTTTTAATATGCCAATAGAAGCAAATACTAAAGGAGCTGCACATACTGCACCTAAAAATCTTCCACTTTCAAACTGCTTAAGCAATATTTTACGTACCTCCTTATGCTCTTTTAAGTTGTTAGCACCTAAAACACCACCAGGCAAAAGCAACATGTCAGCATCATCAAAGCTCGCTATTTCCTCTAACAAAACATCTGCCTCAATACCTACACCACGTGCAGATTTTACCACCTTACTACCTGTAACACTTACCATAGATATCTCAACACCACTACGACGGAAAACATCTACAGGCACAATAGCTTCCATTTCTTCGAAGCCTGTTGCTAAAAACTCATAAACTTTTGCCATAATATTTATTTTTTAATATTAAACTTTCAATAAAAAATTATACTTTTGTATGTAATATCTCTTGCAAATATACTAAATATTCATGATTTAGGGGTATTAGCAAGTCTAAAGATTTATAAAATAACAGCTTTTTATGACAGATAAAAAACTTACTTTCGCTATATTCGGCAGCAAGTCTGGAGCTTCTAATCCTACAAGGATAAATCAGTTGATAGAGAAGCTCATTTCCTATAATGCTATCATATACATTGAAAAGCAATACCTTAACTTCATTGATTACAGCTTAAATACAAAAATAAAGAATAAGGTTACACCTTTCGACTTAATTAACTTTAAAGCTGATTTTATAATATCTTTAGGTGGTGACGGAACCTTCTTAAAAGCTGCTGGACGCGTAGGAAACCTTCAAATACCTATAATTGGAGTAAATATGGGACGCTTAGGGTTTCTTGCTAACATATCACAAGAAAAGCTAAACAGCACTATTGACAGTATTTACGCTAACAACTTTATAATAGAAGAACGGTCTGTAATAAGACTAAAATGCAATGAAAAAGACGTCATCTTTAATCCTTTTGCATTAAACGACATAGCTATATTAAAACGCGATATAGCTTCTATGATATCTATTCATGTAGAAATAAATGGAGAATTTCTTACATCTTACCTCGCTGATGGATTAGTAATTAGCACCCCTACAGGATCTACAGCTTACTCACTATCTATAGGTGGACCTATCATGGTACCACAAACTAACACGCTAAGCATAACTCCCGTAGCACCACATAGCTTAAATATGCGTCCTATAGTAGTTAGTGATGAATCGAAAATAAGATTAGATGTAGAAAGCAGAAGTCATAACTTTTTGGTAGCTATTGATGGACGATCTGTTAAAATGAAAGAAGGAACAACGCTAACCATACAGAAAGCTAACCATAAAGTAAAAATAATTAAGACCGAAAACAATACTTTCTTTAATACTTTACGTGAAAAACTAATGTGGGGAGCTGATACAAGACAATTATACAGTAAATCTTTAAAAGAAAAAAATATTAATGATTGAACTACGTTTCATTAACTAAAATAGTATCGCACATATTCCTCCAAGATGAAAGAAAAGATAAAAAGTTTGTTTAAAATACCAAAAACAAAATATTCTACCAAAGATATTTACGCATGGTTGTGGGTTGCTTGGAAAGGAAACCGCAAGCAAGCTATTATAAATGCAGCAATAGGATTATCAGAAGTTATAATATCACTATCTATAGTTTGGGCTATGCAACACGCTATAGACGTATCTTCGCATGTAAAAAAAGGTAGCATAGCTTTAGCTGTTATTACCTTAGGACTACTCTTTTTATCTAATTTCGGATTAAACATAGCATCACTTTGGGTAAGAAACCTATTAGGTATAAAAGCACAAAACAAAATGCAGCAACAGTTATTAGATAGAATGTTGCGATCAGAATGGAAAGGAAAAGACTGTCATCATAGTGGAGATGTGCTAAATAGGTTAGAATTTGATGTAACTAACGTCGTTACATTTCTTACTGAAACTATACCTAATTCTTTATCCACACTAACACTTTTTATCGGAGCTTTTATATATTTAGCACTTATGGACTGGCGTTTAGCAAGCACTATAGTGTTTATGATACCATTATTTGTTTTACTTAGTAGGATATATGTAAGACAGATGCGACTCTTAGTGAGCGATGTTAGAATATCCGACTCTAAGGTTCAAAGCGTTTTACAAGAAAGTGTTCAAAATCGAATATTGATAAAAACATTAGAAGGAGATGATTTTATTATCAATCGCTTAGAAACTACACAAAGCGAATTACGCAATAAAGTTATAAAAAAAACAAAGTTTTCAATATTCTCTAGCACAATTCTACAATTTGGTTTTGTATTAGGTTATCTCTTTGCTTTTGCATGTGCAGCCTTACGTTTGTATGAAGGTACACTCACTTTTGGTGGCATGACAGCATTCTTACAGTTAGTAAACAAAATACAATCTCCTGCAAGACAACTTATGCGCCTTATACCTTCTTTTGTTTCTGTGCTAACTGCTGCTGAACGTTTAATAGAGTTAGAAGAAGTACCTCTTGAAAAACAAGGTAATAGTATTGAGCTAAAAGCCCCTTGCGGTATAAGACTTAACAATATCTCATATCAATTCTTCGATGCTGATACACCTGTTATAAAAGAACTTTCTTTCGATTTTAAACCATGTTCTTGTACTGCCATATTAGGAGAAACAGGAGCAGGAAAGACTACACTCACAAGAATGCTTTTAGCTCTACTAACCCCTACCGAAGGCTCAATAGAACTATATAATAAAAAAGAATGCTTACAACTTAGCCCATTAATGCGCACTAATTTTGTATATGTGCCTCAAGGCAACACACTTATGAGCGGAACAATTCGTGAAAACCTTAAATTGGGCAAAGAAAATGCAACAGAAGAAGAAATTATATATGCATTAAAAACAAGTTGCGCAGACTTTGTTTTCGATCTACCTAAAGGTATTGACACCGTATGCTCCGAACATGGTGGTGGATTAAGTGAAGGACAAGCACAACGAATAGCTATAGCAAGGTCATTATTAAGGAACAAAAGCATTATGATTTTTGATGAAGCAACATCAGCTCTTGACCCAGAAACCGAACAACAGCTACTTAAAAACATTCTAACTAATCACAATAAAACGATAATTTTTATTACTCACCGACTTGCAGTAGTAGATTATTGTGATCAAACACTTACTATTGAGAAAATATAAAGACGCCTCTTGTTTTATTGGGAATAAGATAGTATATTTGCAAACAATATGATTTTCAAATTATTATATACATATTATAAAACGAAAACAAAGATTTAACAATATGAAACAAAGTTTATTAGCCATAGTAAGTATTCTTATATTATGTTTTGGGAGAACAAATGCACAAACCAATACTAATATACAACATACAAAAACTGATGCTATTTATACAAAAGACCTACTTAAAGTAGGCACAATGGCTCCAAATTTTAGCTTAAAAACATACGATAATCGCACTATAAGATTAAGCGACTTTAGAGGAAGATACCTTGTTATAGACTTTTGGGCTAGCTGGTGTTCTGACTGTAGGAAAGATATAGCTGCTATAAAAGAGCTTTACAATAAATATTCCACGCAAGGAGTAGACTTTCTTGGAATATCTTTTGATACTGATAAAGAGCAGTGGGCAAAGACATATTGGAACACTTACCAGATGCCATGGACACAAGTAAGCGAACTAAAGAAATGGAAAAAGAATACACATATTGATAAACTTTATAATGTAAAGTGGATCCCGACAATGTACCTAATTGACCCTCATGGGAAGATTGTTTTCGCTACTACTGATATAAACCATCTAAAAGAAGCATTAGAAAGTATCAATCCCTCTAAAAGACTTAACACTAACACACCAAAAGCACAATTTAAAGGTGGGCAAAAAGCCTTTGAAGACTTTATAAAGAAAAATCTTATAGGCGTGCATAGCAATAAAAATGCAAATGTAAGGGCTGATGTTGTGGTACAATTTACAGTGATGTTTGACGGTCAAGTAATAGGTGCGCATGTTATAGAAGTAAATAATATTAAAGCAAACGGTCCAAAATACGAAAAAATGTCGATAGCAAAACAGCAGGAATTTATACAAAAAAAGATAGCGAAATATAAGGCTGAAGCTGTTAGATTTATGAGTACAAAATCACAATTATATATCAATATAAAGCAAAAACCACTTTCTCAAATGCCTAATTGGGAACCAGCGACTATAGGAGGAAGACCTGTTCAAACAAGTCAAACTGTTACATTAAGTTTTGGTTGCATATAAAACTTAAACCACTTAATATAAATAAAAACATAATAAGGTTGTCTTTTGATATTATAAAGACAACCTTCATTATATGAAAAAGAAGTTCTTTTTTTACTAAAGACATATTATTCTTAGGGATAAATACTGATAACTGCTTATATAAAGAATAACTTCTTAAATATTCTTACAGCTTTACTTCTCTATTAAGCACACAGCATAAGCAGCAATACCTTCTTCTCTTCCTACAAAACCCATCTTTTCTGAAGTAGTAGCTTTAATGGATATAACATCAATATCGCAACCTATTACAGAAGCCATACATTCTTTCATTGCAGGAATATACGGATTAATCTTAGGTCGCTCAGCACAAATAGTAGCATCTATATTACCCAAACGGTATCCATGTTGATGAAGTAAACTAATGGTTTTATTAAGGATAATCTTTGAATCCATATCAAGAGTTGCATCAGATGTATCTGGAAAATGATATCCTATGTCACGTAAATTGGCAGCACCAAGCAAAGCATCACAGATAGCATGTATTAAAACATCAGCATCGCTATGACCTAATAAACCTAAGCTATGGTCTATTTGTATTCCTCCTAAGAAAAGTTTGCGTCCCTCTACTAAACGATGGACATCATATCCCATTCCTACCCTTATCATATACAGTAATATTATAATATTTTTTATTAGTTATAAATACCAAAAAAGATTATTTATTTACAATTGAAATCTAATACCTTATTATCTTCTATATACCCTTCTAAATGGTCATTAATAATAGCTACTCTTCCTGTTGACGGACTACCTGTAAAGAGAATATCTCCCGTTTTAAGTGTAAAATACCTACTAATATAACTTATTAATGCATCTATTTTATATAACATTTCATTAGTACTTCCTTCATAAATAGTTTTACCATTAACATCTAAATGGAAATGAAGTCGTTGAACATCAAGAAACTTATCCTTTGGTATCCATTCACCTATTACTGTAGCACCATCAAAACTCTTAGAAAGCTCCCATGGTAATCCTTTGCTCTTTAATTTTTCGTGCAGTTCTCTGGCTGTAAAATCAACACCAAGAGTTACCGCATCATAATAGCGAGGTGAAAAACGTTCAGGTATAGTCTTACCTAACTTATTTATTCGTACAACCAATTCAGCCTCATATTCTATGCTTCCAAGATTATCTGGGATAAAAAAAGGCTTATTATCCTTTAATAAAGACGAGTCGGCTTTAAAAAAAATAACAGGACTATCTACCTTTATTATATCATCATGCGATATATTATTATTATGTAAATAATTATCTTCGACTGCAAAAATCTTCATACCTTAAAGTAATAATAAACAAAAAAGGAGCTATAGGAACCTTCGATAACGTCCTATAACTCCGTATTTTTCAATCTCAACAGAGATTCTGTTACGTTATTTATGCTATATTAAAAATTAATCAGCAGCAAGAGAGAAACGTTTATATCCTAAGATCTTCAAGCCCTTAGCTTGTGCTTCAAGCCAATTGCCTACGCTGATCTTATCACCTTCAGCAAACTGAAACTCCTGATCTACCAAACAGTTTTCTTTAAAGAACTTAGCTAAACGCCCCTTAGCAATATTTTCTATCATCGTAGCATTAAGGTTAGCTGCTTTTTCTGCTCCTACTGTCTTACGAATTTCTATTGCCTTGTCAGCCTCTTCACGTGTTAACCAGCCTTTATTTATATTTGACTCAATGTGATCATCACTATCTACCAAGTTAGCATTAATACCAGCTTTCTTAATAGCAGCTACTACAGCTTTTTCTACCTGCTCTTCCTTAGTTTTCTCTACAGCAATACGATATTCCTCGTCTTTTTGTGCCTGCGAAACAGAAGCCTCATCAAGTGCTACTGGTTTCATTGCAGCTACCTGCATAGCAACCTTGTGCCCAGCCTCTTCATTAGCGTCATTTAGCTGTACCATAGTGGCAAGAGTATGCTTGTTCATATGGTCATAAATAGACACATTAGCACCTTCCATATAGTTATAACCATCAAGCTCCATCTTCTCTCCTGTTACACCAGAACGCTGCTGAACAGCAGTTGCTGCATCTTCGCCATTAGCAAGTTTTAGAGCTTTCACTTCATCAAGGCTCTTAGCTTTTGCAGCTACTGCAGCATCAAGTATTTCTTGTACAAGTGCTACAAAGTCAGCTCCATTAGCAACAAAATCAGTTTCACACTTAACGGCTACCATTGCTGCGAAATCGCCATCTTGCTTAACAAGCACACAACCGTTAGATGTTTCGCGATCAGAACGCTTAGCTGCTATAGCTAAACCACGCTCACGAAGTAACTCCTTAGCCTTATCAAAATCGCCTTCTGCCTCTGTTAATGCCTTTTTTACATCAGCAAGACCAGCTCCTGTCATTGCACGGAGCTTCTTAATATCATCAATAGATACTGCCATTTTGTATTTTCTCCTTTTTTATATTTTACAAAAATGGGCATTGGTGAATGATAATACAGCTATAATACTTACTGTAAAGCACTCACCAGTACCCATATATATATTATTATTATTCTGCAGCTGGTGCTTCTTCTTCTTTTATCTTACGAGCAGCACGTTTTGGCTTTGCCTCTGCAGCAAGCTCAGCTTGCTCTGCAGCAGCTTTCTCATCAGCCTTCTCAGCCTTACGCTCTTCAAGCCCTTCTGCTATAGCGCTACAGCAAGCTGTTAAGATAACGTCTACAGAATCTTTAGCGTCATCATTAGCAGGGATAACATAATCGATGTTCTTAGGATCAGAATTTGTGTCTACAATAGCAAACACAGGGATACCAAGACGATTAGCTTCCTTAACAGCAATGTGCTCTTTCATTACATCAATAACGAATAATGCAGCAGGTAAACGAGTTAAATCTGATATAGAACCTAAGTTCTTTTCAAGCTTAGCACGCTGACGTGAAATCTGCAAAAGCTCGCGTTTTGACAAATTAGAGAAGGTTCCATCGTTCATCAACTTGTCGATATTCGTCATTTTCTTTACGGCCTTACGAATAGTAGGGAAATTAGTTAGCATACCGCCAGCCCAACGCTCATTAACGTATGGCATATTAACAGATGCTGCTTTATCTGCTACTACCTCTTTAGATTGTTTTTTAGTAGCGACGAATAAAATCTTCTTACCGCTCTTAGCAATACCTTTTAGAGCTTCTGCAGCTTCATCTATTTTAGCTACAGTCTTATGAAGATCTATAATATGAATACCGTTACGCTCCATAAATATATAAGGAGCCATAGCTGGATTCCACTTACGACGAAGGTGCCCGAAATGACAACCTGCCTGCAATAGTTGGTCAAAATTTGTTCTTGACATGTTTCTTTTTATTTCTTTGTTTACATTCTGTTTAATTCTTTCGTGGTAAATAAGCTTTACCAAGCTTTGTTAGAATCAATCGATGGGTAGTCGCTTAAAAAAGGAATCGCATCGATTTAGATACTAAACCTAAACGTTTTTATTAACAGACTAAAAGCCTGTAAAATATTAACGCTTGCTGAACTGGAAGTGAGCACGAGCCTTTGGCTGACCTGGCTTCTTACGTTCTACCTCACGGCTATCACGAGTTAGGAAGCCCTGATCTTTCAATGCCTTCTTATCCTCTGCATTTACCTTTACTAAAGCACGAGCAATAGCAAGGCGAAGAGCTTGACTCTGACCTGTAAAGCCACCACCGTTAAGGTTTACTTTAATATCATACTGCCCCTCAACACCAAGCAATGCCAATGGCTGCTTTACTACATACTGCAAAATAGCTGATGGGAAGAACTCTGTTATATCTTTCTTATTAATTGTGATCTTACCGGTACCTTCTGAAAGGTAAACTCGAGCTACTGCACTCTTACGGCGACCAATTGCGTTTATTACGTCCATCTTTCTCCTATATTATTTATACTGGTTAATATCGATAGCCTTAGGCTTCTGAGCCTCTAAACCGTTTAATTCAGTACCCTTGATAACATAAAGATTGTTAAGCAAGTGGCGACCTAAAATACCCTTAGGAAGCATACCCTTCACTGCATGACGGAGAATCTTATCAATACCGTTATCACGCTTACGAAGCTGCTCAGGAGTATTAAAACGCTGACCACCTGGATAACCAGTGTAACGTGTGTAAACCTTGTCGGTTTCCTTCTTACCAGTGAAAACCACCTTCTCTGCATTAATGATAATAACATTGTCTCCACAATCTACATGAGGAGTAAAAGTGGGCTTGTACTTACCGCGAAGCAATTTAGCTACCTTAGAGCAAAGGCGACCTACTACCTGATCGGTAGCATCTACTACAACCCACTCTTTCTTAGCTGTTTCCTTATTCACGGAAATAGTCTTGTAACTTAAAGTGTTCATTTTTTTAATTAAATTTACTACTAAAAAACGTTTTTATTAACTCACGCACATGCTTTACCTAACCACACAGCTCGGCCAAAAACCATGCTATTAACATGTTACGTACGGGATTCTAAGAAAATCCCCATAATAATCGGACTACAAAGGTACTAATTTAAATGATGTGAAAACACAACTACAGCACCAATCCTCCTATTTTTTATAATTAATTAACTATTAGTCTTAAAACTCTACAACACTTAGTATATAAAAAACTACCATTTTCTTACCTTAACACCGCCACAAACACTATTGCCACAGATAAATAAATATATAAAATTAAGAAAACTGTTACAAGACTAAACACTGCTTGTTTAATAGCAAAAAACGACATCTAACACAGTATAACATAGCAATTTATACATTTATACATAAGTTCTTGTTTTAAAAAATAGATTATTTTTGTTTTATTTTTAATCTATTTTTGCTATAAAAATAGACTATTTTTCAAACTATTCTGTTACTTATTTATATATAAACAATAACCCACTCCTACTATAAAGCATAGCTTTACTTAAAAAAAAGATAACCCAGCTATAAGCCATGCTCCTCTCTATAGCGGATATTACGCGGGTGATGATTAAGTATTTCTTGTCGTAAGGAAGTAGTATCAAGGTGAGTATAAAGCTCTGTAGTAACAATACTTTCATGACCTAACATGGCTTGAATAGAACGAAGATCTGCCCCTCCTTCCAGTAATGCAGTAGCGAAAGAATGACGAAGAGTGTGAGGAGATATTGTTTTTTTTATGCCAGCAGCACAAGCATAACGCTTTAACATTATAAGAATCATTGTGCGTGTAAGGTGGCTACCGCGCCTATTTAGAAAAACATAATCATCTTCTCCTTCCTTTATTTTCATCTGACTTCGGTCTAAAAACCAATAATTAAGTTCTTCTATTGCACGAGGAGATATTGGAACCAACCGCTCTTTAGAGCCCTTTCCCATTATCCTGACATACTGCTCTTGAAAATATAAATTAGAGATTTTTAAAGATGTTAGTTCCGATACACGCAATCCGCACGAAAACAACACTTCTATAATAGCTTTATTACGCTGCCCTTCCCACTTAGTTAAATCTATACTATTTAGAATAATATCTACTTCCGCCGTAGAAAGCACCTCAGGAAGATGTTTTGGCTGTTTGGGAGACTCAAGCAATTCTGTAGGATCTATCTCTAAATATCCATCTAAAATAAGGAAACGATAGAAGTGGCGTATTCCACTAAGCACACGTGATAACGACCTTGCCCCTATACCTAACTCAGACATACATGCTGTAAAACGCTCCAAGTCTTCTAACCTTACATCTAATACGTCTATTTTTTCTGCTTCAAGGAAAGAAGATAGCTTTTCAATATCTCGCATATAAGCATCAATAGTATGTTCAGAATATCCCTTTTCCAATTTTAAATAGCGACGAAACTTGCTGGCAATATTGCTTATCTTTTTTTTGTTGATATCCATTTTAATTACTATTTTTGCAAAAGATGCTAATTATTAGTACATACAAAGATACTATTAAAATGCCAAAAACTACTTTAAATAAAGGTTTCTTCTATTTCTTAACACAACTTATATCTGTCCTTTCTCAATAATATCTACTAAAGAGATTACTCATATATATATGTATAAGAAGAAAAAATACTTTTATAAAACTATTATCAATAAGAAAGATTTATATAAAACAATATGCAAATAATTATAATAAACGGTCCTAACCTTAACTTACTAAGCAAACGCGAGCCTGATATATATGGCAAAGAGTCGATGGAAGATTTCCTTCCACGACTACAGAAGAGGTTTCCAGAAGTGGATCTATACTATTATCAAAGCAATATAGAGGGCAAACTTATTGACAAATTACAAGAAGTAGGCTTTTCTTTTGACGGAATAATACTTAATGCCGGAGCTTATACACATACAAGTATAGCTCTATCCGACTGTATTAAAGCCATTACCACCCCTGTAATAGAAGTGCATATAAGTAATATAAACAGCCGAGAAGAGTATCGCAGATTATCTATGATAGCACCATCGTGTAAAGGCACTATACAAGGATTTGGCTTAGATAGTTACCGATTAGCCATAGAAGCATTATTAAAATAAAGATGATAGACGCTTTAGACAAATACATTAATAGGCATATAGACGCTGAGGGCGATTACCTACATCGTCTTTACCGTGCTACAAACATACACACACTGCATGGACGTATGGCAAGCGGGCATCTGCAAGGAAGACTATTAAAGCTACTTGTACGCATGATTCGCCCTAAGAGAATCATAGAAGTGGGAACTTTCAGCGGCTACTCTGCCCTCTGCATGGCAGAAGGTTTAGAAGAAGGAAGCAAGATTATAACATTTGAAATAAACGACGAAATGGAGGATTTTACGCGTCCATGGATAGAAAATTCTGCCTATGCTGATAAAATAGACTTCAGAATAGGAAATGCAATAGCAGAAGCTCCTCTATTAGGCGTAATGTTTGATATGGCTTTTATTGATGGAGATAAACGCACTTATATAGAAACATATCGTGCACTATTCCCTATAATAAATAGTGGTGGATATATCATTGCTGATAATACTCTATGGAATGGACATGTCATTGACCATGCCTACGATCACGATAAGCAAACTATAGGTATACGAGAATTTAACGATATGATAGCAAAAGATGAACGTATAGAAAAGGTTATCCTACCAATAAGAGATGGATTAACAGTGATAAGAAAGAAATAATTTCTAAAATAAATAATAATTAAGTAACTTTGCAATAATGAGTTCCACACTAATATAAATAATAGAAAAGGAACATCTTTATTATAAACAACCTTTTAAAAAATGCAAGAAACAAGACAAAACCGCATATCACGCTTGCTCCAAAAGGAGTTGGCAAGCATATTCCAGTCGCAAACACGCCTTTTGCATGGCGTTTTGGTTAGTGTTACACGTGTAAGAATAAGTCCAGACCTTAGTATATGTACTGCTTATTTAAGTATTTTCCCATCTGAGAAAACAGAAGAACTAATTAAAAATATCAATAAAAATGAGAAAACAATCCGATATGAATTAGGTAAACGTACACATAACCAGCTACGTATCATTCCAGAATTGAGATTCTTTGTAGATGATTCTTTAGATTATCTTGAACACATTGAGCATCTATTGAAAGATAAAAAATGAATTTTTCCTTTTACATAGCACGCCGTTATATATTCTCTAAAAAGAGTACTCATGCTATTAACGTCATCAGCCTTATCTCTGTAATTGGTGTAGCAGTGGCAACAATGGCTTTGGTAGTAGTCATGAGTGGCTTTAATGGTTTTGCAGACTTAGTAGCTTCTTTCTTTACAGGGTTTGATCCTCAAATAAAAATAGAGGCAGCCACAGGTAAAGCCATGCCTGCAGACGATCCTTTGCTAAAGAAAGTAAAGCATCTTAAAGAAGTTGCTGTATCCACAGAATGTGTAGAAGATCAGGCTTTAGCTGTCTATCACGGTAATCAAAAAATGATAATGATAAAAGGAATGGAAGCTAACCTCGACTCGCTAACACACATTAGCAATATATGCTATGGTGATGGCGACCTAAACTTAGAAACAGCCAATCTGCAATATGGGCTCTTGGGTGTTCGTGTAGCTCAAGACTTAGGTACTGGAGTGTTTTGGCGCGACTACCTATATATATATGCCCCACAACGTGAAGGACAATACGATCCTACTGACCCCACACAAAGTTTTGTAAAAGACTCTCTGATATCACCTGGATTAGTTTTCCAAGTAAAACAAAATAAATATGATGGTGGATACATTATAACCTCACTTAACTTTGCTAGACGATTGTTCAATAGACAAGGACAAATAACATCACTAGAGCTTAGAATGAAAGAGGGGGTAGACATCAATAAAATACAAGAAAAAATTAAATCTATTGTTGGGTCAAAATACACAGTAAAAAACAGATATGAACAACAAGCTGATACCTTTAATATCATGAAGATAGAAAAGCTATTTGCATATATTTTCTTAAGTTTCATATTAATGGTAGCTTGTTTTAACATCATCGGTTCACTGTCTATGTTAATGATAGATAAGAAAAATGATGTGCAAACACTTCGATGTCTGGGAGCTTCTGAAAAGCTTATAGTTCGTATTTTCCTTTTTGAAGGACGTATGATTTCACTCTTTGGAGCTATAATAGGTATATCTATAGGGCTATTACTATGCTGGCTACAACAAGTTTATGGAATAGTAAAGTTAGGTGATGCAAATAGCAACTTCGTTGTTAATGCTTACCCTGTCAGTGTACACCCCACTGATATAGTTATCATTTTCTTTACTGTTATTATAGTTGGGTGGGTAGCAGTATGGTATCCTGTAAGACACATGAGCAAGAAACTTATCAAAGAATAGTTAATCTTACTTTGTTATACAGACATAACTAAAATTTAATCTCGTAAATATTAAATTTTGTTTTATCATAAAAGTAAGCCCCTTCCTTTATACATAAAAGCATAAAGAAAGGGGCTTTCTTATGTAAATAATTCTTCTTATTTCAGTTTATAGATATTATCCTATCCATTTAACATACGCAAAGTCTTGACGATGTGGTAATTTACTATTCTTAGGATACATACGAACACCATACTTATAAGACCCTGCAACGTTAGGATTATATTCCACTTCAAAGGTATAACAATTCCCTTCTGACTTCACCATCTTAAATGGTACTACCTCGAATACATTAACATCATCAACAGGAGTGTTATATAATATAACTAACTCTAACCCAACAGCGTTCTTTAAGCCTTGCTCATCAATAGTAAAGCTTAACTTTGCCTTCTTTCCTGTAGTAACATCATGTAGAGCATCAACATTCTTAGCTACAACATTTATTGCGTCCCACTTCTCAGCTACCTGCTCTTTCCATGCAGCAAGCTCCTTTGCAAGTTTATTATCCTTAGAGCATAACTCTGCAAAACGTTTAGCCTGACGGTTATAAAACTTATCAAAGTAATCGTCTAATTGACGCTTCATAGTATAATGAGGAGCTATTGTTGCTATAGAATTCTTTACTACTTGTATCCACTCCTTTGAATAACCTGTCTTAGCGTCCTTATTAAAGAAAAGTGGAGCTATCTCGTTTTCAAGCAAACTATATATTGTAGCAGCATCAAGCTGATCCTGATAATTCTGATCTTTATAGGTGCGCTTCTCTGGTAAAGCCCAACCTGCACCTTTACGATAACCCTCTACATACCAGCCATCAAGCACAGAAAGATTAACTACACCATTCAGCTCTGCCTTTTCACCTGATGTTCCACTTGCCTCAAGTGGACGTGTAGGAGTATTCATCCATATATCTACACCCGAAACCAAACGACGAGCCAACTGCATATCGTAATCTTCCAAGAAGATTATCTTACCCAAGAATTGTGGCATTCTTGATATTTCAAAAATCTTCTTAATAAGTCCTTGACCAGCACCATCAGCTGGATGAGCTTTACCTGAGAAGAAAAATAACACAGGACGTTCAGGGTTATTAACTATCTTGTCAAGACGCTCTAAGTCTGTAAATAATAAATGAGCACGCTTATAAGTAGCAAAACGGCGACAGAAACCTATCATCAAAGCATTAGGATTAATCTTTTCTAATACCTGTACCACCTTTGCTGGATCGCCTTGGTTACGCAACCATTGTTGAGTAAACTTATCTTTTATATACTTTATAAGCTTTACTTTCAAAGCCATACGTGTTTCCCAAATCTCTGCATCTGGCACATTATATATAGCATGCCAAATGTCTTCGTTACTTTGGTCGCTCATAAAGCTCTTATCATAATACTTATCATATAGCTTACGCCACTCTGTAGCCGTCCATGTAGGAAGATGTACACCATTAGTAACATAACCTACACTGTTCTCTTCAGCAAAATAACCCTTCCAAAGTGGGGCAAACATTTTCTGACTTACCCAGCCATGCAGTTTAGATACACCATTTATTTCCTGGCAAGTGTTACATGCAAAAGTACTCATACAAAAACGTTCTGAGTGATCATCAGGATTGGTACGTCCCATTCCTATAAACTCGTCCCATGATATACCTAACTTATTAGCATATGAACCCATATACTTTCCAAAAAGTTCTTCATCGAAATAGTCGTGACCTGCTGGTACTGGAGTGTGAACTGTGTATAAACCTGATGCACGTACAAGCTCCATTGCTTCATTAAAGCTCAAACCTTCTTCACGATAATCACATAAACGTTGCAAATTACAAAGTGCGGCATGACCTTCATTACAATGGTAAACATCTTTCTTTATACCTAATTTCTTCAATGTAAGCATACCACCTATACCAAGAAGAATCTCCTGTTTTAGACGATTTTCCCAATCACCACCATATAATGCATGAGTTATAGGACGATCATACTCCGAATTATAATCATTATCTGTATCTAAAAGATAAAGCTTTATACGACCTACATTAACACGCCAAACAAGAGCTTTTACTATATAATCACGATAAGGAACCTCTACTACAAGCTGATTTCCATCCTTATCGTACTCTCGCTCTATAGGTAAAGAATTGAACTGCTGAGCATCATACTTAGCTATCTGCTGACCATCCATAGATAAGCTCTGACGGAAATATCCATAACGATAAAGAAAACCTACAGCGCAGAGGTCTACATTAGAATCAGATGCTTCCTTTAAGTAATCACCTGCTAACATTCCAAGACCACCAGAATAAATTTTCAACACCTGATTAAGCCCATATTCCATAGAGAAATAAGCCACTGAAGCACGCTTAGCATTAGGCTTAACATCCATATATGCACGAAACATCTTATACACTTCATCTACGTGTTTCATCAATGTCTTATCCTTAACAATAGCTTCCAAACGCTCAAGACTTAAACGTTCAAGGAGCAAAACAGGATTATGTCCAACCTGCTCATACAAGTCCTCATCAAGACTCTTAAATAAATTACGTGCCTGATATGTCCATGCCCACCACATATTATGAGCAATTTCATTAAGACATACTAACTCTTTGGGAAGAGTTGATTTAACGTTTAACTCAGTCCACTGAGGTTCGTTAGTGTAATCTGACTTAATCTTCATTTTAGTTTTTGTTTATTATTTTATTATTCTATTATTTCTAATGCTGCCAAACGATCGTGTGCCTTACGCAAAGCATAATCATAAGCTACATCGTAATACTTTATAAATTTGCTCCAAAGAGCTTTTTTCGACAATTTATAAGCTGCAGTTCTGCATTTATTAGCCTCTTTACTATCCATTGCAGCATATTTAACTATCGCTGATTTAATCTCCTCTATAACTTCATTATAGTTATAATCAGTACGATACACTACCTCTACACCGTCTTCTATCGTACTTTTACCATTATTCTCCTTATTTGCCCATAAGCCAAAACCTGCGAGATTAGTGGTTATACAAGGCACTTTAAAAGCAACAGACTCTAACGGTGTATATCCCCACGGCTCATAATAAGATGGATATACACAAAGATCATTGCCTATAATAAGGTCGTAATAATCCATATTAAATACGCCATCATTACCTGTTAGATAACACGGTATAAAGATAATCTTTACCTTACTATCTCCTCCATTAGATATATTCAGAGAACGAAACTTGTTTAATATACTATCTTCTTCTCCATTATTCAGCCAATGGGTAATATAAGGAGCATCTAAAGGATTGGTATATTTGTTTCCACTTTGCAACCTTTCTATTAGATCTTGTCGAGGACTATTAACCCAAGCAGGCACTTCTATAAAAGCCACAACTTCTCTATCGAAATAAGAATCTTTACTAAGACTGTTGAGAGCATCTATAAAAACATCTATTCCTTTATTACGAAACTCATACCTACCCGATGTAGATATTATAAGCGTATCATTTCCAAGACGAGTTCCTAAAAGAGCATTTGCAACTTCCAATAACCTCTTCCGTGCTAAAGAACGATGCTTTAAAAAAGCACTTCCCTTTGGTACAAACCCATCTTCAAACCCATTTGGTAGTACCACATCTACAGGTTTATCAAGCAACTCTGCACATTCCTTTGCAGTAATATCGCTCACTGTTGTAAAACAATCTACATTATGAGCTGTACTTTTTTCAATGGAATGCTTACTTTCCATATTCAATTCACGAGCCATTTGGTCGCCATTATAAGCCCAAAGATAATCATAAAGAGGCTTATTATTACCTGCAATACTACGCCCAATACAAGTAGCATGAGTTGTAAAGATGGTCGCTACTTCGGGTAGAGACTGCTGAAGTAATAGAGCAGCAAAACCCGTTTGCCACTCATTAGCATGAAAAACCACCTTATTTTCTTTAGATAAATAAAAACGATAGAAGCTTTCTACTACCTGAGATACTGCCAAAGAAAACAGTGCCGATTCGTCATAATCGCCATAAGCATGCAGACTATCTACCTGATATGTATTCCATAACTGGGTAAAAAAATCGTTTTTTATACTATTTAAATGATTATAAGCTACCAAAAAAGCAACTGGACGACCTGGAATATCCCAACGTCCAACCTTTACTTTAAGCCCTTCTTCCTTAGCTTTCTTCTGCCAAGAACCATAAAGAGTATTATCTTCTTTAAAATATAATGAATTATCTCCTCCACTAAAATCAGGACCTATAAATATCAAATTATCTTTTAATCTTTCTTGCAACGTCTTAGAACGTGTTGAAAGAACAGTATAAATACCGCCTACTTTATTACATACTTCCCAACTAGTTTCAAAGATAAAATCCGGAAATAACATTTTTATAACCTATATTATTACTAAATACTTTGGGGTACAAAGATACCATAAATAAAAAGAAAGCGCAATTTTAAACCTTTTATTTTGTGAAACCTTATATAATTACTTGATTTAAAATAGTATCTTTGCAAAAAATAAGCGAAAAAGTTATGAAAAAAGCAAAAATAATATCTATAATAACACTCATCTCTTTATCATTAACGATAAAAGCACAAACGGTAGATAATAAACAAAACAACCAATCATCAGCACTTACTACTGGAGTAAATCCTTTTAAAGCTCATTTGGTAAACGATGAATATCAGGTATGGCTGGATATTGATTTTATAAAAAACAGCATCAAAATACCTGGTCAGGAGATATTAGGAAACCTACCTGGATATTTTGGTGCAAAGCGTGATACACGCAAATGGATAATTTCAGAAGCCACAATAAAGGGAAATACAGCCAAACTTATCATCATAAACGATTATGGTTCAGAAGATTTAACAGCCGAATTACGTATTAACAAGAATGGCACATACTCTCTAAAGCAGCTTTCTGGCAGTACTATAAAGATAGTAGTAAACAATAAATGGCTAAAAATACCTAAAGAAATAGTATTCATTAGAAAGTAAGCTATACTATTATAACTATAATATAATAATATGCTTACTTACATTAAGACTATCATATAAACATAGCTTTCATAATGATCTTTTAATAAAGCTCTTATTGTTTCTATATTTTCAGCTTACTGCTTCCTGTTGCTTTCAGGCTCATGTCTAAGCACTTTACGCTATGCGTTAATGCTCCAAAGGAAATGAAATCAACTCCAGCCTTAGCATATGGTATCATATTTTCATAAGTTATACCTCCACTCGACTCTGTTTCACATCTTCCATTTACTATCTTTACCGCTTTTGCAGTTTCTTCTGGTGTGAAATTGTCAAACATTATCCTATCACACCCTTCCAATAGAGCCTCTTCTAATTCTTTAAAATCACGAACTTCACACTCTATCTTTAAGTCTTTCCCTTTATCTTTGCAATATTTCTTTGCTTTTGATATAGCGTTATGTACACCTCCACAGAAGTCTATATGATTGTCTTTTAATAAGATCATATCAAATAAGCCTATTCGGTGATTCATTCCTCCACCTATTTTTACAGCTTCCTTCTCTAACATTCTCATGCCCGGTGTAGTCTTCCTTGTATCCAGAACTCGTGTCTTTGTTCCTGCATCTATCAAAGCTTGTTGATACTTATGCGTCATTGTTGCAATACCACTCATTCTTTGAAGAACATTTAAAAGAAGTCTTTCCGTTTGCAATATACTTTGAACTTTACCTTTTACAGATAGTACAATATCGCCCGGCTTAACTTTTTCGCCATCGTTAATAAAGACTACTACCTCAAGCTCTGGATCAAACATGTGAAATATTTCTTTTGCAATGTTTATACCTGCAAATATTCCTTCTTCTTTTATTAACAACTTGCTTTCACCTATAGCATCTTTGTCTATACAACAAAGGGTGGTATGATCTCCATCACCTATATCCTCGTTAAAAGCAAGTTCTAATAATCTCCTATTACATTCTTTTTTTGAAAACATATATTATACTCCTATATTCTTATAATCTTAATCTTTTTGATATTTCTAACATCTTATTTATAGGTCTTATAGCTTTTTCGGCTATATCTTTATCTACCTCTATATTAGGCCACTCGTACTTCAAGCAATTATATAACTTTTCTATAGTTATCAATTTCATAAAATTACACTCATTACATGCACAAGTACTATCATCTGGCGGGGCTGGTATAAATGTTTTTTGCGGTGCCGATTTCTGCATTTCATGTAATATTCCACTTTCTGTTGCAACAATAAATTCTTTAGCACTATCAGTAATACTAAACTTCAATAATGCTGCTGTACTACCAACTTTATCAGCTAATCTTAATATAGGACCTTTACATTCCGGGTGTGCCAGTATCTTAGCCTTTGGAAAATCCTTTTTTAATTCTAATATTCTCTCTACAGAAAATTTTTCATGTACATGACATGCTCCGTTCCAAAGTAACATATTTCTACCTGTTAGCTTGTTAATATAACTGCCCAAGTTTTCATCAGGCCCAAAGATTATAGGTGTATCTTTAGGAAACGACTCTACTATTTGCCTTGCATTACTACTTGTTACAACAACATCAGTAACAGCTTTAGTTGCTGCAGTAGTATTAACATAACTAATAACAACATGATGAGGATGGGCTTTTACAAACTTTTTAAATTCATCAGCTGGGCAGCTTTCTGCCAAAGAGCAAGATGCATTCAAATCTGGAACAAGAACTACTTTGTCCGGACAAAGTATTTTATTTGTTTCTCCCATAAAATGCACACCACACATAACTATTATTTTAGCGTCAGTAGCTGCTGCTTTTTGAGCCAAAGCAAGACTATCTCCTACAAAATCAGCTACTTCTTGTATTATACTCTCCGTATAATAATGAGCCATGATGATAGCATCTTTTTCTTTACACAGCTTGCGTATTTCGCTTTTAATGTTTGCTTTATCAGGTATAGGCTCATCGATAAAACCTTTATCTATCCATTCCTGTTTTATCATAACTTTTTTCTTATTCTTACGGCGTTATTTTATTTTAATCATGCCTCGGATAATCTATTGTATAATGAAGCCCTCTACTCTCTTTACGCTCTATAGCTTGACGTGCTATAAGATAACCAACATTTATCATATTTCTTAATTCACAAATGTCTTTTGTTGGTTTTACACGCTTAAACAATTCTTCCGTTTCTTCATATAACAAATCAAGACGTTTTAAAGCTCTTTGCAAACGAAGGTTGCTACGCACTATACCTACATAGTTCGACATTATTTGCCCCACCTCTCGCTCATCTTGAGCTATCAAAACTTTCTCCTCATTAGTCATAGTACCATCATCATTCCAAAGAGGAACAGAATCGTTTATACTATAACCGTCTATTACTTTCATAACATGGTTAAAGGCTGACTTAGCATATACTACAGCCTCTATTAAAGAGTTGCTCGCCAATCTGTTACCGCCATGTAACCCTGTGCAAGAACATTCTCCAATGGCATATAATCTCTTTATAGAGCTTTCCCCGTTTAAATCTACCTTAATTCCTCCGCACATATAATGTGCACTTGGACAAACAGGAATATATTGTTTTGTAATATCAATACCTATTGATAAACATTTTTCATATATATTAGGGAAATGCTTACGTGTTTCATTTGCATCTTTATGCGTTACATCTAAACATACATGATTAAGCCCATGTATTTTCATCTCTCTATCAATGGCTCTTGCAACGATATCTCTTGGTGCTAACGATAAACGTGGGTCGTATTTATGCATAAACTCCTCTCCCGTAGGTAAACGTAAAATAGCCCCATAGCCTCTCATTGCTTCTGTAATAAGATATGCGGGGTGAGTTTCTGCTGGATTAAATAATACTGTTGGGTGAAATTGCACAAACTCCATATCTTTAACTGTGCCTTTAGCTCTATAAACCATAGCGATACCATCACCTGTGGCTATATTAGGATTAGATGTTGTAGCATATATAGCACCTACTCCTCCTGTAGCCATAACCGTTACTTTACTAAGGAATGTGTCCACCTTATTTGTTTCAGGATTTAGCACATACGCTCCAAAACATTCTATGTCTGGTGTCTTACGAGTTACTTTTACTCCTAAATGGTGTTGAGTAATTATTTCTACAGCATAATAGTGTTCAAAAACTGTTATATTCTTATTTTGCTTTACTGCTTCCAATAGTTTTTTCTGAATTTCGTTACCTGTATCATCAGCATGATGAAGAATACGAAACTCGCTATGACCACCTTCTTTATGCAAATCATAGTTTCCTTGAGGAGTTTTGTCGAAATTTACTCCCCACTCTACTAAATCTTTTATAGCTTCAGGAGCATTACGAACAACGTTCTCTACGGCCTTTCTGTCTGAAATAAAGTCGCCAGCTATCATGGTATCTTCTATATGCTTTTCAAAGTCGTCCACCTTAAAATTTGTTACAGAAGCTATACCTCCTTGCGCTTTAGACGTGTTAGATTCTTCAAGTGATGTCTTACATATTAAGGCAACTTTCCCTTTACCACTGTTTGCAGCTTTAAGTGCAAAACTCATTCCTGCTATTCCACTACCGATAACAAGAAAATCAAAATTATGTTTCATTTTAATACATAAGTTATTTTGTATACCGTAATAAATTAATTTTCAGCAGAATAAGTGCCTGAACAACTATATAATTGCTCATAATCTTAACAAGTCGTGAATTTTACTTAGCGTAGTATCTAAAAAAAATAACAGCAAACTCAACAACTCGTATGGCAAAAATACAAATAATTTCCGACAAACTATTTATTTTTAAAGATATTTTCTCCATCAAAAAAAACAAATTATAATCATATACCTTATAATAATGATATTTAAACAAGGAAGAAAACACGGTTTCAACTTACTAAAACTAAGCTATTACACAATAATAAGTAATATTTAATGTAAAAACAAGATATATTTGAAAAACAAAAATAGGTTATTTTTAATGGAAAAATAAATTAAAAACACTCAAAAAATAACTTATTTTTCATTCTTATACATTGTCTTTTATCTCTACAAACACCATTTTTTTGTCTACAAAACTATTCTTTAAGCACTAATAAACTTATTATACATCAACAGTTTAGCTAATATTATGTTATTTTTTATGAAAGTAAAAGTTATGAAATAAAGACAGAATAAAAAATAAGACTTTTAATATTTACAATTCACTTATAAAAAGTTATTTCTCAAAAACAGCAAAATACCTATTTTTTGGTATTGTTACATTATAAATCCATTATTATCTTTGCATCGAATTAATTATCCATGCTGATGATAAAAAGTAAACATTACATATCACTGGAAAATAGAATCTCTTTAAACCAGGCGCACCGTTCAAAAAAACGGTGCGCTTTTTTTATGAACATAACGAAACATTGTTCATTATTAACAAACAATTACTTTCCCAATACTACTCATAGCTTTTATTATAGATTATGCAGATATTAAAAAACGACATAAAGCAACGCATTTTAAACATTGCTCGAGAAGAGTTTCTTGCACACGGCGTAAGAGATACTTCCATTCGCACAGTGGCACGAAAGGCAGGTATTGCCGTTGGCAACATATACAATTACTTTCGTAGTAAAGACAAATTGTTTTGTGAAGTGCTTTCTCCTCTTATAAAAGTACTTAACAAACACATACTATCACATAATGATGAAAAATTCCTCTCAATAGATGTTTTCAGTATGAGGCAACGACAAATAGATTATATCTTAAACATGTTATCCATTATAAAGGATTTTCGTCCAGAGCTACGCCTACTTCTATTCAAATCGGAAGGAACATCATTACAAGGGTATAAAGAAAAAATGATAGATAAACAAATGCAAGGGGGTATAGAATACATACGCTTAATGAAGGAACGCTATCCACATCTTAACAGCAACATATCACCGCTGCTAATTCACATCACTTGTTCTACGTGGATAACAGTTTTCTGCGAGATAGTAGAACACGAAGATTACAGCGACGAGGATATCAAAGTTGCCATGGAGCAGTACATGGACTTTAGCATGGCAGGGTGGAAAGCATTACTGAAACCATAAAACTATTTTTTTTAAACAAGTATATATGATAACAACACTAAAACGTTTAGGAGCTTACATGGGAGGGCGCAAATACTTGCTGCCATGCTCCGTAGGACTATCAGCAGTAAACGGACTGCTATCCCTAATTCCATTTATCCTGTTATGGATAATAGTACGCACACTACTAACAGCTAAAGGCAACCTCTCAAGCACACCTCTTGTAGACTATGCCTTATGGGCTTTCCTCATATCGGTGGCAAACGTGTTGCTATATTTCATTGCCCTGATGTTCTCACACTTAGCTGCCTTTCGTGTGGAAACCAACATGAGACGTAAGGGCATGGAACAGCTTTTAAAAGCTCCTATAGGCTTCTTCGATACTCAAAACACGGGGCGTATGCGCAAAATCATAGATGAAGATTCTGCACAGACCCACCAGTTTGTAGCACACATATTGCCAGACGTAGCAAGCTCCATAGTAGCCCCCATTGGAGTAATAATACTTCTTCTCGTAATAGACTGGCAACTTGGATTAGCGTCAATGGTGCCCATAGTATGCGCATTTGGCATAATGGGATTTATGATGGGCGGCAAAAACTACCAATTCCAGCGACAATATCTCGACGCACAAGAAAAGATGAGTGCAGAGGCTGTGGAATATGTAAGAGGTATTCCTGTAGTAAAAGTATTTCAACAAACCGTATTCTCTTTCAAAAAATTCTACAACAGCATTATTAGCTACCGCGACCTTAGCACCAAATTTGTTCTTATGTGGCGCACACCAATGTCTGCTTACACCACCATTATAAACGCTTTGGCATTCTTTCTTATACCCATTGGAATCATACTCATAGGGCATGGAAAACAAGCAGGGATAGTAATATCGGATATTATATTATATGTCCTCATATCACCTGTCATAGCGTTAAACATAATGCGAGCAATGTATCTCGGACAACATCTCTTTATGGCTAAAGAAGCATTAAGCAGACTGGAAGGGCTTGTATGTGTAAAACCACTTTCAGAAAGCACAAAAGCACAAAAATCTAAAAAGTTTGACATTAGTCTGCACGATGTATCTTTCCGTTATGAAGGAGCTAACAAAGACGCAGTGAGCCACATCAATCTTACCATTCCCGAAGGAAAAACCGTTGCGCTTGTAGGAGCGTCGGGTAGCGGAAAGACCACCATAGCAAGATTGATACCCCGCTTTTGGGACGTATGTCATGGCAGCGTTACCATAGGCGGCATAGATGTAAGAAATATGAGCAAGGACGAGCTTATGCGCAACGTGTCGTTCGTATTCCAAAACATACGACTATTCAAAACATCTATATTAGAAAACATACGATACGGTAATCCAAATGCTACAACAGATGATATTAACCGAGCCATTGACTTATCACAGAGCCGCGAAATTATTAACAATCTGCCACAAGGCATAAACACTATAATAGGTAGCGAGGGTACTTATCTCTCAGGAGGAGAACAACAGCGCATAACACTTGCCCGAGCCATACTTAAAGACGCACCTATCATAGTGCTCGACGAGGCTACTGCCTTTGCCGACCCTGAAAACGAACATCTCATTCGTAAAGCACTATCACATCTTACACATGGCAAAACAGTATTAATGATAGCACATAGACTAACCACCGTGCAAGAAGCCGACAACATTGTCGTAATAGATAACGGAAAAATAGCCGAGCAAGGTACACACAGCGACCTTATAGCTAAAAAAACGCTATATTACAACATGTGGAATGAATACAAAAAGTCAGTTACTTGGAAATTATAACCCATCACTAAAAAACATATATCACTATGATAAAATATCTTCAACAACGCTTTGCTCTTACCAATAAAGGAGCAAAAGACATGATACGAGGCATCATATTTTCTACATTGCTCAACTTTGCTTTAATGCTGCCACCATGCTACTTGTTTTTCTTCCTAACAGAACGCATCGACAATAATTCGCTATCACAACATCATCAACTGGTATTCTACCTGATATTAGCTATTGTCTTAGCTGTAATAATGTTTATTATTACAAGATGGCAATACGATAGTACCTACACCACCATTTATGCTGAAAGCGCACGAAGACGCATAAGCATGGCTGAAAAGCTACGCCGCCTACCTTTGGCCTTCTTTGGAGAACGTAACTTGTCAGATCTAACCTCTACGGTAATGGAAGACTGCACCATGCTGGAACAAATCTTTTCACACTCCATTCCACAGATATTTGCTTCCGTGGCGAGCATAACACTCATAGCTATAGGCTTATTCTGTTACGACTGGCGATTAGCCATTACCCTATTCTATGTAGTTCCGTTAAGTATTGTAACATTATTTTTTGCACGCCAAAGATTAGAGAAAGCCTATGACAAGTTATATCATATTAAAAGAGGTGTAACAGAACAAATACAAGAGGGCTTAGAATGTGTACAAGAAATAAAATCATACAATGGAGAGGAAGCATATAACAATAGTTTTGACGAAAGACTGAAAGAATATGAGAAAAATTTAATTAAACATGAGTCGATAGCAGGTGTTATAGTAAACTTTTCTTTTGTACTAATAAAGTTAGGTATGCCATCAGTTATACTTGTGGGAGCATGGCTTTTACAACATGGAGAAGTATCTATATTCCACTACTTTGCTTTCCTCATCGCCTCGGCTATGGTGTACAACCCCATAATGGAGGTATGTACCAATATTGTTACACTCAACTTTTTAGATGTTCGCATCAAACGCATGAAAGAAATAAATGCTATGCCCACACAAGAGGGAAAGAAAGATGTAAGCATTACCAATTATGACATTGAGTTTCACAATGTATGTTTTGCATACGAAAGTAACAAACAAGTATTACAAAACGTTTCGTTCACAGCACGACAAGGAGAAATAACAGCACTTGTAGGATCATCTGGAGGAGGAAAAAGCACTGCTGCCAAGCTCGCTGCACGCTTTTGGGACACAAATAGTGGTAAGATAACACTGGGCGGACACGACATCTCTGGTATTGAACCAGAGACGTTGCTTAAAAACTATGCCGTAGTGTTTCAAGACGTTATGCTATTTAATGCCTCCGTTGCCGACAACATACGCATAGGAAAACGCAACGCCACAGATGAAGAAATAAAGCACGCCGCTCAGTTAGCACAGTGCGATGAATTTATAAGTCGTATGCCACAAGGTTATAACACCATAATAGGCGAAAACGGAGAAACGCTCTCTGGAGGTGAACGGCAACGCATATCAATAGCACGAGCCTTACTGAAAAACGCTCCTATAATACTTTTAGACGAAGCAACTGCAAGTTTAGATGCCGAAAACGAAACAAAAATACAAGCAGGAATATCCGAACTTGTACGTAACAAGACCGTCATCATCATTGCCCACCGTATGCGCACCGTCAGAAATGCCGATCATGTAGTAGTGCTATCTGGCGGAAAAGTCGTAGAACAGGGCACACCCGACGAACTAATGGCACAAAGTGGAGTATTCTGCAAAATGGTAAAAATGCAACAAGATACTACTTCTACAAACATCTAATCATAAACAAAAGTAGAAACAACGTAAAAGGAATAAATCATGAAAATAGAAAAAATCAACAACCTTTTCAGGCTGTTGGCCAGCTGGATTTTGAGCCATCGGCTTGTTGTGGGTGCGCTGTCTGTAGTGGTCATCGCCTTTTCGCTCGTTGGAGCGAAGCGCATCGTAATGAAAACCTCGTTCGACGACTATTTCCTAAGCGACGACCCCATGCTGCTAAAGACCAACGAGTTCAAGTCTATTTTTGGTAACGACTACTATGTAGCAGTGCTTGTGAAGAACAAGGATATCTTCTCCAAACACAGTCTAACACTCATTCGTGAGCTGAGCAACGAACTGAAAGATAGCTTATCGTATGCCGACAAGGTAACATCGCTCACCGATATTGAGTTTGCCTCTGGTACAGAAGAAGGTATGACCATAGAGCAGATTGTACCAGAGCAGATTCCATCGGATGCAGCTGGACTGAAAAAAATCAAGCAAAAGGCTTACAGCAAACCCTATCTGGCGAAGAAAATGGTATCGACAGATGGAACAATGACATGGATAATGGTAAAGCTGCGTCCCTTTCCAGCAGACAGTGTTTGGAAAAAGACAAGCGACATGGCTCCCGACATGGTTACTGGCAGGGAAACTGGACATATCATAGGCAAGGAAAAATATGCAGAACTATCGCCCGCTGCCGCAGGAATGCCTTATCTGAGCTATGAAAAGGTGGTCTATCTCAAGGGCGAAATGGGACGATTGTTCCTCTTCGCATTTATCATCTCTATTGTGGTAATGCTCATCGTAACTCGTTCGCTACGCGGAGTAATAGCACCATTGCTAACATCTATCTTAGGACTGCTCATCAGCTTTGGCATCATCGGCTGGACAGGCATCTACATAGACATGACAACCATGATGATAGCCGTCATTCTCACCTTTGCTTGCTCCATTGCATACAACATACACCTATACAACTTCTTCAAGACTCGCTTCGTAGAAACAGGTAAGCGCAGGCTATCCATCATCGATGCTATGGGAGAGACTGGTTGGGGCGTATCGCTCTCGGCACTCACCACCGTAGCTGCCATGATGACTTTCCTTTCTATGAACATCGTACCCATGCAGGCTATTGGCCTCAATACATCAATCTGTCTGCTCGCTGTATTAATTACCTGCCTCTTCATCACTCCCATTCTGCTATCGTTTGGCAAGGATAGAAGACCAGCCGCCAACATGTCGAAAAGTTTTGAGGGCTATATTGGCAATCGGTTTGAGCGATTCGGGAGCTTTGTCATACGCAATCATCGATGCATTGTCGCTTTGTCGGTGGTGCTGACTATTTTCTGTGGTATCGGGCTATTCTTCATAGAACCAGCGTTCGACATTGAGAAGACAATGGGTAGAAAAGTGCCTTACGTCAACAAATTCCTCAATCTTTGCGAAACGGAACTCGGCTCCATGTATGCCTACGATTTGATGATTACGCTGCCGCACGACAACGATGCCAAGAAACCAGAAAATTTACAGAAGCTCGACCTATTATCAAAAATTGCTGATGGTTACAAGCTAACTAAACGCCACAACTCCATCACTGACATTGTGAAAGACATGAATTGCACTCTAAACGGAAACAAGCAACAATTTTACACCATTCCCAACAATGCCGATATGGTAGCGCAACTGCTGTTACTATACGAAAACGCTGGAGGAACGGAGTCGGAATACTGGATGGACTACAACTATAAACGGCTAAGGCTACAAATAGAACTTAAAGACTACAACTCCAACGAAGCGGAAAAGGAAATGAACAACCTTCAGACAGAGGCAAGCCGTCTCTTCCCCGATGCACACGTTTCAGTAGTGGGAAATGTTCCACAATTCACCGTCATGCAACAGTATGTGGAGCGAGGGCAAATGTGGTCTATGATACTATCGGTACTGGTTATTGGCATTATCCTCGTTCTGATTTTTGGAAACTGGAAAGTGGGACTCGTAGGTATGATACCCAACATAGCCCCTGCCATTATCGTAGGTGGAATGATGGGCTGGCTCGGCTACCCACTCGACATGATGACCGCTTCGCTAATCCCGATGATATTGGGTATCGCTGTCGATGACACCATTCATTTCATTAACCACAGTCATGTGGCATACGACAAATATGGCAACTACAAAACAGCCATCAACCGCACCTTCCGCACCGAAGGACTTGCCATTGTAATGTCCACTGTCGTCATCTCGGCTACATTCATGGGATTCGTCTTCTCCGATGCCACACAAATGTGCAATTGGGGCATACTGGCAGTGGCTGGAATGGTATCGGCTTTGTTGGCTGACCTCTTCCTTACCCCTATCCTCATAGACTATCTCCACATATTCAAGCAAGAGAAAGCAAACATAAACAACACTCAAAATAACAATTAAAACAAAAAAATATGAAAACAAGAAATTTTACATTGCTGCTCATCGCCCTATTGGCAATTGGCAGCGCACAGGCAGCAGGACTGTCTGGTAGGGATATTATGCAAAAAGTAAAAAACAGACCTGATGGCGACACACGCTACGCTAACGTAGAGATGACACTCATTCAGCGAAGTGGACACAAGCGAATCAGAAAACTCGAATCATGGGCAATGGACATAGGCAAGGACACTAAGAAAATTATGTTTTTCACTTATCCTGGAGATGTGAAGGGAACAGGATTCCTCACATGGGAGTACGACAATCCTCGTAAGGTGGACGACAAGTGGCTCTATCTGCCTGCCATGAAAAAGACAAGACGCATCAGCGGTAAGTCGTCGAAGACCGACTACTTTATGGGTAGCGACTTTACCTACAACGACATGAGTATGCGCAGTGTAGACGAGGAACTACACCAGCTCCTGCGAGAAGAAAACTTAGGCGGACACAGATGCTGGGTGGTGCAGTCGATTCCTAACGACAAGGACGAAATCTATGCACGTCGAGTAACGTGGATAAGACAGGACTGTTTGATGGCTGTCAAGGCAGAATATTACGACAAACTAAACAAGCTACACCGCCGACTCTCTATCTCCAATATCGACAAAGTACAGGGATTCTGGACGATGCACCTCATGCTAATGGAAAATGTGCAGACGGGTCACAAGACCATCATTCGCATGGATAACCAGCGATTCAACATCAAGGTGGCACCCAATCTCTTCACCGTTTCCAAATTGGAGAAAGGACTCTGATATGAAAACACTCTGGTTATGTATGCTATTGCTTGTGCCTATGTTCTCGGCACAAGCATCAGCCCAAATAGACACACTGCAAACAGAGAACGACACTATTGTTTGTAAAGATAGCATTAACAATTTAGAAAACACTGTCTATAGTTCGGAAAGAGTTTCGCAAGAAGCGGCCGAAACTACCAATGATAATAATTTACAGTTACAGCTGAAAGGTTTTCTTGATACCTATCACGCCATAAGGACAGAGGGAACAGCCGAGTGGATGGCATCGAGGACTCGAGTACGAGGAGAGCTGAAACTTGAAAAAGGGGCAGCTTCACTCTTTGTGTCACTGAACGCTATCTACAACGGTATACTCAAAGCACACACGCAACTGGAGCTGCGCGAGGCTTATCTTACATACGAAAAGGGTAATCTTGACCTGCGTGTAGGAAGGCAGATTGTAGTATGGGGGGTAGCAGATGCACTGCGACTTACCGACTGTGTGTCGCCGTTCGACTATACCGAATTTCTCGCACAGGACTATGACGACATTCGTATGCCTGTCAATTCCCTACGTGCTAAGTATACAATAAAAATGGTTACGATTGAGGCTGTATGCAATCCTGTAACCGATTTCTTCATACTGCCCACTGATAAGCGCAATCCATGGGCTATACGCCTGTCGTCCTCACAATTACCCTATACAATAGATTTAGAAAGCGGAAAACCCAAAAAACAACTAAAGAATATGGAGTTTGGCGGACGCATAAGCGTAAACCTAAGTGGAATAGATTTCTCTGTGAGTGGCTTGCGGACGTGGAACAAGCAGCCTGCCTTTTGCACTAAACTGACGGCTGACGGAAAATCACTTCTCATAACCGGTCAGTACCACCGTATGACTATGCTCGGTGCCGACTGCTCTATGCCCATAGGTAAGTGTGTTGTCCGTGCCGAAATAGCCGACTATATAGGCGAGGCGCAGAGTGTAATCTTGGGGCAAAATGCTGTGCAACGCAACTCTCTCAACGCCCTTGCAGGACTTGATTTGTATCTGAGCAACAACTGGAACATAAGCCTTCAGTACTGCCACAAATACACTTCGGGCAACCTTGACGGACTTTCTGCCTATCACAATGCAGGACTTGCCACCGCACGGCTTGCAAAAGAACTGCTACACAACACGCTGAAAATATCTACCTTTGCCTACATTGATGTAACAGACGGTGGTATCTTCAATCGCTGCTCGGCTTCCTATTCACTTAACGACCAAATAGAGCTTACCGCTGGCTACGACTATTTCCATGCCGACAAAGGTAAGTTCGCTATGTACAATAAAAACTCTGAAACATGGGTAAAAGTTAAATACAGTTTCTAAAAATAGGTTAGTCAGAGCCGATTTCACAAAAAAGATATTGTCTGATACTACCACCGAAGATAAAACAGAAATAGCAGGAACAACAATTCGTATTCTTTCGCCAGTCTTACAGCAAGGACATGGAAAAGTTTGGAAAGGAAACTATTCAGGAAAGACAATTGATTTCAAAGTCTTAGACAAGGAGTTCTTGGAACAAGTTTATAATATTGGGACAAATACAGTGATAACTTGTACTCTTATTACTATTACAAAAAAGAAAGTAGAGAATGGAGAACACACAAACTTAAAACCTGAATATGCAGTGAAAGATATTCTCCAGTGGGAAGATGACAATACCTTTAAGAACAGTACCAAACGATATAAGAAAATTAAGGCTAACGAGCAACAGTTAGATTTATTTAATCAAGATCAAATCCAATATAAATAAGAGTTTTACTAAAAACGTATAAAGAAAGATTATAAACTAAGCTTACTGAAATTTGATTCCATGCTAATACTCTTGAAATTGTCTTATAAGACAATTTTTGCTATCTAATAGCTATTGATAATTAGATCGCTACTGAGATGGCTTTTTGAGTAAGAAAAACCATAATCGGGTAGGAGGTAAATGTTATTCATAAAAGGCATTTACCTCCTACTTTCACATTTACCTACCTCCCACACCACCGTACGTGCCGTTCGGCATACGGCGGTTTTTCATACTTTTACACCTCACGGTATGTGGCAAGTTATTTTCAGCTATCCATTTGAGTAACGTCACTTCCATTCTATTGTCGGATTCCGTTCTATCGCCTTAGATAGAGAACTCCTTTCGGATATCTGACGAAGAGATTCGTAGAGTAACATTCATTTACTATTACACTGAACGTGTAGGCACACGTACCTTGGGGACTATGACCTCTGCTAACCTCTAACGGCAACCTTTACTCCGCTTCTTTCGTAAAAACAACTATTAGAAACGTCCGTGAGACCTCCTCGGATAAGAACATTATCTTTCCATCTTATACCTACTTCATTTAGACCAGCCGTTCCGAATAGCTATAGGGCTTTGGTTTGTTTTGCAATCTTATCCACGGTTATATGCCTTATATGGGTCAATCGTAAAACCCAGTTGCAAGCCCTCTCCTCTCAGGCACATAATTTCATAAGTATTTGTTATCTTTGCATC
>NZ_JBWPJP010000004.1:0-111552 GCF_056583855.1 Prevotella sp. C0209C1
AACGTTTGAATTGCTGAGAACACCAGTGTATATCGGTAGTTAAGGAGGATTCTATCCTGCAAAATGAGCTATAGGTCGAATATTTACTATATTTGCAAACAATCATATAATATTTATGGAAAGTCCAACTAATAGAATTAAAGAGGTACTTATCGAGAAAGGGATTAAGCAAACATGGCTTGCATAGAAACTCGGTAAGAGTTTCACTATTGTGAACTCCTACGTTTGCAATCGTCGTCAGCCAAGCCTAGAATTGCTATTTCAGATAGCAGAGATTTTACAAATCAATCCAAAAGAATTGATTAACACCCCAGATGAGTAACTTTATTATGGCAGAGCATAAAACATCTATCCGCTTTTTCAACGACCGTGAAGTAAGGGCAGTATGGGACGACGACCATAATAAATGGTGGTTCTCAGTGCTGGACATCATTGCTGCGATTAACGAGCAAGATGATTACCAAAAGACGAGGAACTATTGGAAGTATCTCAAAACAAAGTTGAAGAAGGAGAATAACGAACTGGTTAGTGCTACTAAGCAACTAAAGCTAAAAGCCTCTGATGGGAAACAACGATTGACAGATACGTTAGATAGTGAGGGAGTAATCTTGTTGGCAAAGGCAATACCCAATGTCAAGGCAATGGGATTTCTTGATTGGTTTACTTACAGCGACAATACCATTGATGGGCAGAGTAAGAAGAAATCCTACCAACTCTTTGAGAGTGGACTCTTGAAAACAGCAGAGCCTGGTAATATCAAATGTCTGCAACAGATACACGCTTATCTCTTTGGAGGATTGTATGACTTTGCAGGACAAATCCGAACTAAGAATATTTCAAAAGGAGGATTCACTTTCGCTAATTGTATGCACTTCCCTGAAACCCTGCAAACAATAGAGCGAATGCCCGAAACTACCTTTGATTAGATTATGGACAAATATATTGAAATGAAAATTCGTGCAAACGAGTACCATGTGAACTCGTTCACTAATGGTAGAGTGCAGCCGAATTTACGCAATGTTGCCCATCCATTTATGGAGGGTAATGGTCGTAACACTCGCATTTGGCTTGACCTCATGCTAAAGCGTTCTCTCAAACGGTGTGTGGATTGGAGCCAAATAGACAAAAACGAATACCTTACCGCAATGCGTGAGAGTATTTCTGATAGCACGTACATCAAAGCCTTGGTACAACCTGCCCTCACTACAAAGATTGATGACCGAGAAATGTTTATGAAGGGCATTGACTATTCGTACTATTATGAACAAGAATAAGAAATAATTAGTTATGGCACAACTAACGATAAAACAATCGATAAATAAAATTTATTATCAACAACCTGTAGTTAAGGAAGATATATTGAAGTTTAAAACAGCATTATCTGAATTCTATCACAAAATATTAGATAAACAGATAGAAGGGAACCAAGAAACTCACTTACGTGATTTTCTTAAATCCACATTCTATAAAGATTATGAAATTAACAAGCCTGAAGACAATAATATTGATTGGGCAATTCATCTAGGGAACAGAGAATCCTCCAATATCGGAGTTATTATCGAAGCAAAGCGAACTGCAAATCAATCTGAGATGATATCAACAACTGATTTAAACAGAAAAGCTCTACATGAACTTATTTTATATTTTCTTATCGAAAGAGTTGAAAAGAAAAATGATGATATAAGAAATCTTATCGCAACAAATATGCGGGAGTTCTTTTCTTCGATGGTCAATTGTTTGAACAATTATTTTATAAGAACAAATCTTTTCTAAAAGAATTCAAAAAGTTCAGAGATGGGGTAAAGACAGATAAATCGACCTCTCATTTTTATAATGAAATAGCTTACCCATATGTAGCAACTATTTTAGAGAATATTGATTATACATATTTTAATTTAGATTCATTTGCCAAATCCTTTGATGATGAAAAAAAATTAAAAGAAATAATTCCATTGTACAAAGTATTCAGCAATATTCATATCCTGAAACTGCCTCATACAAATGATAGCAACACCTTAAATAAATCGTTCTATACAGAACTCCTACATATCATTGGCATTGAAGAAGTAACAGTATCAAGTAAGCGTTTTATTAAACGCAAAAGAAACAATCGTTATGCTGCTTCATTATTAGAAAATGTTATTAACAAGTTAAAAACAGACGATAGTCTCAGTGTCTATAATGAAAAAGAATTGAAAGCTTTTGGTTTAGATACGGATGAACAGGAGTTTAATGTTGCATTACAGCTTTGTATCACATGGATAAATCGTATTTTATTCTTAAAATTATTAGAGTCTCAACTCATAAATTATAACAATGGAGATAAGAATTATCGATTTCTAACCATAGACAAAATAACAGACTTTGACGAGCTACATCGATTATTCTTTCAAGTTTTAGCTGTTGATTACGAGAAGCGAACTACGGATGTCAATAATGATTATCCCAATGTGCCATACCTCAATAGCTCATTATTTGAGATAAGTGAATTGGAACAAAAAACTATCAAAATAAGTGGTCTTTCACAAAAAGAGAAACTTCCAATTTTATCGAATAGCATTCTTAAAAAACAAGAGAAATATAGAAATGTTTCTGCACTTTCAACTATCGAGTATTTGTTTCTGTTCCTGGACTCCTACAATTTTGGAAGTGATAAAGCCGATGAAATAACTGAGGACAATAAGACTTTAATCAGCGCATCAGTGTTGGGACTCATCTTTGAGAAAATCAATGGTCATAAAGATGGGGCTGTATTTACACCTGGCTACATAACGATGTATATGTGTCAGCAATCTATAAGAAATGCCATCGTTCAGAAGTTTAACGATACATTTGAATGGAATTGCAGTTCTATCAAAGATATATACAACAAAGATTTAGATATTGTAAAAGCAAATGAGATTATTGACAGCATCAAGGTTTGTGATCCTGCTGTAGGATCAGGACATTTCCTCGTTTCCGCCCTCAATGAAATTATCTTAATAAAATTCGAGTTGGGAATATTGGTAGATGCTAATGGTAAAAGAATAAAGAAACAGGATTACACTTTTACCATTGAAAATGACGAGTTGTTAGTGAGTGATGCTGAAAACGAGAATCTTTTTGAGTATCATCCAAAGCAAGTTGAGAGCCAGAGAATTCAAGAAACTTTATTCAATGAGAAGAAAAAGATAATCGAGAACTGTCTCTATGGCGTAGACATCAATCCAAACTCCGTGAATATCTGTAGACTTCGTCTGTGGATAGAACTATTAAAGAATTCTTATTACACTGCTTCAAGCGATTATAAACATTTGGAGACATTGCCTAATATTGATATCAATATCAAATGCGGTAATTCTCTATTAATGAAACATACGTTAGCTGATAATATTAATCAAGTTTTAGCTAACACGACTCTGACTGTCAAGAAATACAAAGATGATGTAAAGGCATACAAAGCGACATCAGATAAAGCCAACAAAAAGGAAATTGAACATGATATTCAAATTATAAAATCGCAAATAACTTCTGGACTCAGCAGCAAAAGTCCTGTTTATAAAGAATGGGCAAAAGCCAACTTAGAATTACTAACTTTAGAAAATGATGCGTTTGAAAGCACGGACACAAGATTCTTGAGCAGAGTTGAGGCAAAAAGGAAGAATGTAAAAAAACTCAAAGAGAAAGTAGATGACTTAAAAGAAAATTCGCTCTTCAGAGATGCTTTTGAATGGCGTTATGAATTTCCTGAAGTCTTAGATGCAACTGGTAGATTTGAAGGCTTCGACTGCATTATTGGTAATCCTCCTTACGGCGTTTCATTCAAGAATGACCTTCGCACAAAAATAGTGGGGCTGTGGGGACACCTGCCTGACTACGAAATATACTATTATTTTATAGAATTAGCACGACAAATTCTAAAACCCCATGGTACTCTTGGATATATCGTCCCGAATACTTGGCTCTTTAATATGAATGCGAGTATGTTTAGGAACACTGTACTCAATCATTGGAAAATAATAGAGATCTTAGATTGCTCACAGTTCAACATCTTTGAGTCCGTAACCGTACGCAATACAGTCTTCAATATGCAGTTGTCAGACACTGGCAGTGATGTAATTGGGTTTAGAAATACAAGCAACGCAGACAAATTCTCAGAACTTATTAATGAAGAACTTGAAATCATAGCCAAGGAAAAACTTTTAGGTTTAAATCAAAATTGGGGATTGGCTTTTTCTCGCTCAGAAGAGATTATAGAATTAGTTGAAAAAATAAAAAGTTCACATTCATGTTTAATCAACTTATTTCCAGATATAAGTCAGGGACTAATTGCATATGACAAATACAGAGGGCAAAGTAAAAAAATAATAGAAAATAGAGCATACCATTATAGTGAGTATAAAGAAGGACTAAAAAGATGGCTCTGGGGGGAGGACATAACACGATATGGCATCAAATGGAATGGTAAAGAATATATAGATTACTGCGATGGAATTGCCAATCCCCGAGAGCCAAAGTTCTTCGTGGGGCGTAGATTATTGGTTAGAGAGATTACTAATCCATCTATCTACGCTACTATTGTGAATGAAGAGTATTATAATGATCCTGCCATATTAATAGTATTAGAGAGCGAGTTATATTCATTGAAAGTTTTGTGTGCTATATTAAATTCAAATTTAGCCACATTCTACCATTTCAACCACTCACCTAAGGCAACAAAGGGAGCTTTTCCTAAAATCCTTATTGCAGACTTAAAGAATTTTCCGCTGCCAGAGATTTCTGAAAAAGCTAAGACTGACTTAGAAAAAATGGTAGACGAGATAGCAGTAGAGAAGGAAGCAAACAATCAAAAACGTGTAGAGGAACTTGACGAGAAGATTGACAACTTTGTGCTTAAACTATATCATATTACGGACAATAATGAAATAGAGATGATAAAATCATCTATCAAAATTTAAAACCAAATATGAAAATCTACCATTATACAACAATAGAAACATTAGCCCTGATTCTAAAGAATAGAACCATACGCTTTAATCGACTTGATAAGGTTGACGATATGGAAGAAGCAATGTATGGCTCTGGGGATTCTAATATAATGTTAGGGCAATACTGTTTTGTTTCGTGCTGGACAAAAGATGATAAAGAGAACCTTGCGCTATGGAAAATGTATACCAACTATAAAGGTGTACGAATAGGACTTGACGAAGATATATTTGTCAAATATAGAGTCAACGACACTTTCTATAGTTATTTCAAGGAATGGAACCATATAGAGGGTGATTGTGTATTTATGCTACCAAATAATGAAGCCAAATTACAAGAAATTCACTATGTTACTGATAATAAGTCATTAATAAGCAATTTAATAAAAAAAGAAGGAGATGGAATCTCCATAAACACAAAAGATATGGGATGTATTAAGCGAGATTCATGGGCATTTCAAAACGAATATAGATTTAGGCTGATAGCCCAACCTTTAAACCCTAAATTGATGGACATCAATGAAATGTCTAACCTGTTTAATTCTCTAAAGCATTTAATGGATGTCATTACAAAATCACTAGCACAAAATTACAAGGTTCATACAGAATATGTAGATTTACCCATGAAGCTTGAAGCACTAGATAATATTGAGATTATGTTGGGCCCAACAACCTCATTAGCTGACAAATTTATTGTAGAAACTCTTTTAAGAGATTTTTCTAATACGAAAATTATAGATAGTTATTTTAAGGGTAAGATAAAGGATAAATATTAAATTTCTTTTGGTTCAAATATTTGGCTTGCGGACTGATAACATCCAAGATGATTTCTAATCAATAGTACTCAAATTGAGGAAACTTATTTGTATCATGCAAATGTAAGTTACTGATATTCAACATATAACAATTTTGAGGAAGAAAAATAAAAATATAACCATGAGTGAAGATGTTTATTTTATCAGACAGTAATACTGAAGAATAAAAAACTTATATGTTATAGAATATGATAAAATATGATGGTGTTTTTTCCCTAATGTAAAATAAAAAAAATAAGTTCTTTCATGAGTTCATTAGGTCCTGTATTAGGGTTGTCTAAGCCTTTACTTTTAGCATCTATTTCACGTATCTTGCTAAGTATATCCATTGTTTTGCGAGCATTATAAGTTCGAAGCCCTATTAAATAATCTTTTACTCCCCACTTATTTTTTAGTCCTATTGCAGTAGCAATGTTTTCTTCTGTTTTGTTTCCTGGAAGATAATGAGTTATCATTAAATTTCGAAAATATGAAAATAAAATAGGAAGTACTGAATATAATGAACCTGCTTTAGGATTATTACTAAAATATTTAATAATTTGATTGGCTTTAAAAATATTTTTTTGAATTATGGCATTTCGCAGTTCAAAAGAGTTAAAGTCTTTACTTATACCTATTTCTCTTTCTACTATTTCAGGTGTTATGAGTAAGTTATCTTTATTGAGAGATATAATTACTTTATCTAATTCTGAAGTTAAACGGTTAAGATCAGATCCAACAGCATCTGCTATAATTTGTTTTGCCTTAGGATCAATTGCTACATTTTTTTTATTTAGATACTCTTGAATAAAGGTAGGTAACTGATAATCGCGTAGCTTTACGCTCTCAAAAACAACTCCTACAGAATTAGCTAACTTTACAATTTTTTTTCTATTATCTATAACGCCATTTTTATAGCACCATACTAATATAGTAGATTTTAAAATATTGCCACTAAGATATTTCTCTAAAGCATCTAACGACCTGATATTTTGAGCCTCTTTCACAATAACTACTTGGGTATCTGCCATTACAGGATAACGCTTTGCAATGTCTATTACTTGTGTACTTGAGACATCTGAACCAAAACAAATAGTTTGATTAAAATCTCGCATATCTTTCTCAAGAACATTGTTTGCAATAAAATCGGTTATCTTATCTATAAAATAAGATTCTTCTCCCATTAATAGATAGAAAGGAGCAAACTTTTTTGCTTTTAGATCTGAGATAATGCTCTGAAAAGTATGGTCTAATTTTGTCGGCATTATTTTTATTATCTTTGTATTATAATTAATGATATATTACACTCAATTATAATACAAAGATAATAGAATTTGTATGAAATACAAAATTCTTATTTTCTATTTAGAAAAATATATTTATATAAAAGATAAGAATTTTGTAAAGTAAAAACAAATATTGAAAAGCATCTTAACTGTTATTTGGCATAAGCTACAGAACGTGTTTCACGAATAACAGTTATTTTAACCTGCCCAGGATAAGTCATTTCGTTTTGTATTTTCTCAGCTATTTCTGAACTTAATTTTTCACTTTCAATATCGTCCATCTTATCAGCCCCAACAATAACTCTAAGCTCTCTACCTGCTTGTATAGCATAAGTTTTTGTTACTCCAGGGTAACTCATAGCAATAGCTTCAAGATCATTTAAACGCTTAATGTATGCTTCTACAATTTCACGACGAGCACCAGGACGTGCGCCTGATATAGCATCACATACTTGTACTATAGGTGCTAATAGGGTAGTCATTTCTATTTCATCGTGATGAGCAGCTATGGCATTGCAAACATCTGGTTTCTCCTTATATTTTTCAGCTATTTTACCACCATATAAAGCGTGTGGCAGATCAGTTTCTTCATCTGGCACTTTACCAATGTCATGAAGTAAACCTGCTCGTTTAGCCTTTTTAGGATTTAAACCTAACTCACTGGCCATTACAGCACAGAGGTTTGCTGTTTCGCGTGCATGCTGTAAAAGATTTTGCCCATATGAAGAGCGATATTTCATTTTACCGATAATACGTATTAGCTCCGGGTGAAGACCATGAATACCCAAATCTATAGCAGTGCGTTTTCCTGTCTCTATAATTTCGTTATCAAGCTGTTTTTTTACTTTAGCAACAACTTCTTCTATTCGAGCAGGGTGTATGCGTCCATCGGCAACTAATTGGTGAAGTGCTAATCGACATATTTCACGCCTTACTGGATCAAAAGCAGAAATAACAATAGCCTCAGGTGTGTCATCAACAACAATTTCTACTCCTGTAGCAGCTTCTAAAGCACGAATATTACGACCCTCACGACCAATAATACGTCCTTTTACCTCATCATTATCAATATGGAAAACACTAACTGAATTTTCTATGGCTGTTTCAGTGGCTATACGTTGAATAGTTTGTATAACTATTTTTTTTGCTTGTTGATTAGCATTTAGTTTAGCCTCATCTACTATTTCGTTTATATATGATGCTGCATCAAGTTTTGCTTGATCTTTTAAGCTTTCAACAAGTCTTCTTTTAGCCTCTTCTGCGCTTAAACCAGAAAGTTCTTCTAACTTTGCACGCTCTAGCCCTTGCATCTTTTCTAAATCTAACTGCTTTATTTGGAGTAATTTCTTCTCATTATCTATATGGACTTGTTGTTGTTCGACATCTTGTTTATGCCTGTTAATTTCCTCCTGACGTTGATTTAAAGATATTTCACGCTGTTTTAAGCGATTTTCGTTTTGTTGGATTTTTTGAGTTCGCTGTTGAACTTCAGTTTCTAATTCACTCTTTTTGTTAAGGAATTTCTCTTTAACCTCTAACAACTTTTTTTCTTTAATAACTTCAGCTTCTTTTTCTGCTTTATCAATAGTTTCATTATATTTTCCTATTAAGATATATCTAAAGAAAGCAAAGCCTCCTACGCAACCTATAATAAAACAGATTAATGCTATAATAGTAACTATTATTGGATTCATTTAATATTTTGTATGTTATAGAATTTATGTTAATGTTCTATTCAAGAGTTTCTTCTAATTCTGTGGTAAGTTTGCTTAATAATTTATCATAGGGAGCAGTATCGTTTCTATCTTCATTTTGTTTTAATTGTAATGCAACATCAAACATAACCATGTATAGAATTTCTTTATCTGTTTTTTTCCCTTTGAAGCGTGTGAAATATGTATTCATCATATCGTTAAGGAGTTTAGCTGCAGAACGATAATATTCCTCATCGTCTCGTGGACATCCCACAGGAAGCTCAGTGTCATAAATATGTAGTCGAATATGCAATTTGTTATTATCGTCCATATCTTGATAACTCTCTTTTTTACTTGTCGCTTAATTTTACTTGTCGCTTAATAATGTAATACACTTATTAATGTCTCTAATCAGCTTTGAAACACGCTTTTGTGCCACTTCTATATCTTTATCAGAAACTTCTATCATTCGTGCTATCTTTAAAGTTTGGTAATCAGACTGCGACTGAGCTAATTGTTTTTGCAATTTTAAGATTTCTTGATCCCGTTCATTAACCATATTGTATAGCTCGTTATTCTCCTTTTTTATAGAAAGATATTGTAGAATTAACTGGCGAACCCTAGTGGCAAATGTGTTCAAGATCTTTTCATTCGCATTCATCTGTTTACCTTTATTTATCTTTTTGTGGACAAAGTTACTTTAAAGTTTTTATTTAAGCAAATTATTCATGTTTATTTATTTATGCTGTTTATCCTCTTTTGGTTTAGGTTCTTTCTTTGCTAAAAGTACTATTTGGTAAATGAAATCTGTTGTCCATGCCTTAGAAAAGTTTAGGCGCTTATTATATTTACGTACAGATAGTACTGATTTAATAACGCTTGCATCTGAAAAATCATTCTTTTCAAAAATATCATTGACAGTCTTCTCTGTCATCGAATAAATAGCTCTTTTAAAAAAGCCTGGTATACGCAGCTTAAATTTCATTAAATTGCCAATAAGCATCATTAATTCTTGTGTATAACCTTGAAATTGTACAAGGTATACTTGAACATCTTGAAACTTCTTACAATTCTTTTTTATACTTTTATCAATTTCATTAAAGAAGTTATCATTTAGCTGATAAATATTTTTCATTGTTTTGCTTATACTCGCCTTCTCATTTAATCCTAATTTGTTGTTTGTTGTAGGTATATGAAAAGTTTGTTTATAAGTTCTTAGGTCTGGAAGCATAGCCAGATTAGTTATGCCTAAATGACAAGCTAATGATGCTTGAAAGTAAACTCTTACTAGCGTCATGTAATCTTCCATGCCTCCAATATGTGGCGAAGTTTCTTCCCCTTTCTTAAATAGTTTAAAAAAAAATCCCATTCTTTTTGTATATAATTTTATTAACAATAATATGTTTAATTAAAGTATTTCAGTATGCAAAGTTAATAAATTTGAGCAAGAAAATCTACAAGTAACCTTTTTTTCTTCTATAATCTTTTATTTCAAATATTATTTTATTACCTTTGCGAACATGTATGCTAACGGAAGAACTCCTTGGAGAAGTGTTAGGCTTGTAATGCTATAATAACGTTTTCATGTAGGGCTTTTGTGTAACAATATGATATAACCTTTTTTTAACGCATATTTAAGACAAACATCAAGTAAAATATATGAAAGGTATCGTTTTAGCTGGAGGTTCAGGAACTCGCCTCTATCCTATCACTAAAGGTATAAGTAAGCAGCTTATTCCTATTTTTGATAAACCTATGATTTATTATCCTATCTCAGTATTAATGTTAGCAGGAATTAGAGAAATTTTAATTATTTCTACACCTTTTGATTTACCTTATTTCAAACATTTGTTTGGTGATGGTAGTCAATATGGTGTTAGCTTTCAATATGCAGAGCAGCCTTCTCCTAATGGTTTAGCTCAAGCTTTTGTTATAGGTGAAGAGTTTATAGGTAAAGATAGTGTTTGCTTGGTATTAGGAGATAATATTTTTTATGGTGCAGGTTTCAGTCAGCTTCTTCGCAAAAGCGTTGAAAATGTAGAGCATAATAATATGGCTACTGTTTTTGGATATTATGTAAACGATCCTTATAGATATGGTGTAGCTGAATTTGACAAAGATGGAAAATGCTTAAGCATCGAAGAGAAACCAGAGAATCCAAAGAGCAATTATGCCGTTGTGGGTCTGTATTTTTATCCTAATAGTGTTATAGAAATAGCAAAGAAAATTAAGCCTTCAGAGCGTGGAGAATATGAAATAACGAGTATCAACCAAGAGTATTTATTGAAAAAGGCTTTAATGGTTCAAACTTTACAACGTGGATTTGCATGGCTTGATACAGGTACGCATAATAGTTTATATGAAGCAAGTACCTTTATAGAATGTATAGAGAAGCGTCAAGGTTTGAAAGTAGCATGCTTAGAAGAGATTTCATATAAAAAAGGATGGATAAATAGAGAGCAACTTTTAAAAGAGGCAGCTCCTATGGAAAAGAATGAATATGGTAAATATCTTATTCGTTTGGCTAATGAGAAATAAATAAAAAAGCATTGAAATAAATAAAAAAAACATGGAAGAGAATAAGACATTAGATAATAAAAGAGATTATAATGCTATAGAGGATAAAAGTTTGTTTAATATTCAGACTATTTATAGAGTAGTAATTTTAAATTGGTATTGGTTTGTTTTATCACTTATTATCTGTATAGGGTTAGCTAAAATATTTTTACGCTACACTACTCCTATGTATCAGATATCAGCTAAGTTGTTGGTAAAAGATGCTGATAATCATAGATCTTCATCAATAAAATATGCAAGTAATTTAGGTACTATTTCTAATTCTAATGGATTAGATAATGAGATGGAAATTTTAACATCGCGTTCACTTGCTAGTGCTGCAGTGCGCAATCTAAAATTATATACAACTTATACAACAGAGGGTAGAATAAAAGAATATAGTTTCTATAAAAACGAACCTATCACAGTAGATATTGATTCTGCTCATTTAGACAAATTGAATGCACCTATATCTTTAAATATTGCACGTAAGGGAAATTATTATAATATAACAGGTACGTATTATGAACCTATAGATGAGTTCTCTCATCGTGGTCCATTTAGTATTAATAGAAAAGTATCTACTTTGCCTATAACCCTTATTACCCGTGCAGGTAATATTACAATTACGTATAATGATAATCGCTCTTTACATGATGGTCAGTTTGAAAATGTTACCATAGTTTCTCCTAAAATGGCAGCAGCGAGATACACACGATCTTTACAAGTTGCTCAAGATGCAAAAGCATCATCTATAGCGCAGTTGCAAATAACAGATGCTATTCCTCAGCGTTCTATAGATTACCTAAAGCAGTTAATCGTAGAATACAATTTGCAGGCTAATGAAGACAAAAACACTATTGCTATACGTACAGAGCAATTTATTAATGATCGTTTAGATAAGATTAATGCTGAGCTTAGCAAGACAGAGGGAAAGTTGCAGAAATATAAACAAGAAAATGGTATGATTGCGCTTGAGGCTAGTTCGGCTAATTCTTTTCAAAATCAAAATGTATATGAACAGAAATTAGTTGATATTCAAACGCAGATAGAATTATTTAATACAATTTCTTCTGAGATAGAAAAGTCTTCACGAAATCTTACACAGGTTATTCCTTCTAATGTAGGATTGCAAGATGAAAGTTCTGCAAAGTTGATAGATCGTTATAATGAATTGGTATTAGAGCGTAATCGTTTATTAAAAAGTGCTTCTGAAAATTCACCTGTTATACAGCCATTGAGCGATCAGCTTAGAGTATTGAACCGAAACATTAGAGACGCCATAAGTGCAGCTAAAAGAAGTTTTTTAATTCAAAGAGATGCTCTTGCTGGTCAGTATAATAAATTCTCAGGCGAAGTGGCAGAAGCTCCTAAACAAGAAAAAGATTTAACGCAGATAGGTAGACAACAAGAAGTGAAATCAGGGCTTTTTCTTATGCTTTTACAGAAGCGTGAAGAAAATAATATATCTTTAGCAGCAACAGCAGATAAAGGAAAGTTGATAGACGATCCTGAGCTTGTGGGGCAGGTTAGTCCACAGTCTTCTGTTATTTTAGGTACAGCAGCTCTTATAGGATTATTGATTCCTTCTTTAATTTTGTTCTTAATAAGCTTATTACGCTATAAGATAGAAGGGCATGAAGACGTTACTCGTCTTACACGTATTCCTATTTTAGCTGATGTTGCAATAGCAAGTAATAAGGCAAAGGGTAAAGCAGATATAGTAGTGCATGAAAATCAAAATAATCAGATGGAAGAGATTTTTCGTGCAATGCGTACAAATTTGCAGTTTATGTTGCAGGAAGATGAGAAAGTTATTTTATTTACATCTTCCACATCGGGTGAAGGTAAAACCTTTATAGCTTCTAATTTGGCTATGAGCTTTGCCCTATTGGGAAAGAAGGTCATTCTTGTTGGTCTTGATATTCGTCGTCCTCGATTGGCAGAGCTGTTTAAAATAAGCGATCATAAACATGGTATAACTAATTTATTGGTGAAAAATAACCAAACTTTAGAAAGTATTTATGACCAGATATTGCCCTCTGGAGTGCATCCAAATTTAGAGTTATTAATGTCAGGACCAATACCTCCTAACCCTACAGAGCTTACGGCACGTCAGTCTTTAGAAGATATATTTAAGATATTGAGAGAAAATTATGATTATATTATTGTAGATACAGCTCCTGTAGGGTTGGTAACAGACACTTTACAAATAGCTCGAGTAGCTGATGCTACTGTTTACTTATGTCGTGCAGACTATACTCCTAAAGCTACTTTTGGCATGGTTAATAGCTTTGCTGTAGAAAAGAAGTTGCCTAAGATGTCGCTTGTTATTAATGGCATTGATATGTCTAAAAAGAAGTATGGTTATGAATATGGCTATGGCAAATATGGTAAATATGGGCGTTATGGTAAATATGGCTATTACAACTCTAATAAGCAGTATGGTGGATATGGAAGTTATAATAATAGCCATTATGGCAATAAGAATGACAATTCTATAAAGAAATAGCAAAAATGGTTATAGCAATAGATTTTGATGGAACAATAGTAGAACATAAATATCCTAAAATAGGGGAGGAAATACCTTTTGCTATAGACACTCTTAAAGAGCTAATCAATGATGGTCATCGCCTTATTTTGTGGACTGTTAGAGAAGGAATATTGTTAGAAGATGCTGTAAACTGGTGTCGTGATAGAGGAATAGAGTTTTATGCAGTCAATAAAGATTATCCTGAAGAGGAAAAGCATAAAAACAATCATTTCTCTCGTAAGATAAAAGCAGATATGTTTATAGATGATAGAAACTTTGGAGGCTTACCAGACTGGGGCACTATATACAATATGATTAAAAATAACGAAACGTGGCAATCAAGTCAAGATAAATATTATAATCCACCTAAAAAGAAGCATTGGTGGCAAATATAAGCTAAAATATTAATACCAAAAGGTGGTTCATGTTATCAAATAACCCTTATATGTTGTTAAACGTATAAGGGTTATTTCGTATTTATAGTAGGTAAGTAAAACTTAAAAGCACATATCACTTAGCTCATAAAAATAAGAACGGGATATTTAACATATAAAAGTTTAATGTAGTATATATGTTTTTTACTGTTTGGTTTTTACTATTAAAGGTATACATATAAGATAGTAAAAAAGCATTTATAGCTATGGTAAAAATCAACTAACACACTTAAAAATAATCTATTTTTGGTGGAAAAATAGATTAAAAATAACTCAAAAATAAATTATTTTTGAATATAAGCAGACATGTTTTTTTTAATTAAAACATAATTTTTTCTTTTATAAAATGTAGTGTTTTATTGAAGCTAAGATGTAGAATGTTCAAAAAAATCAGGGTTTCATATTAGAAATGATCGTTTGATATTTTAATATTTTATGAGTTTTAAATAAGCGATAAGCGTAATATTAATTTATCATTGTATTATAACTTTTACTATGGTAAGGAATAAGAGTAATTGAAAATATTAATTCTAACTAATGTAGATAGTATGATAATAAGAAAAAGATATGAGTAAAGGTAAATGCTGTTAAGTGTATATTATATAGTAAAAAAAAAATACGTTAAATTTGGAAATATAGTATTAGAATGTTTTTTTTATATATCTTTGCAGGGTAAGAAGAGTAATAAGAAAAATACTTTGCTTTTACTTTAAGATAAACTTAAAAAACAAATTTAAAATTTAAGGCTATGCCAGATATTTCTATACGTGGTAATAAAATACCAGAATCACCTATTCGCAAATTAGCACCTATTGCTAATACTGCACAACAACGTGGTGTGAAGGTTTATCATCTTAATATAGGTCAGCCCGACTTGCCTACTCCTAAATGTGGGTTAGATGCTTTAAAAAATATTAATCGTACATTATTAGAATATTCTCCTTCACAAGGGTGCCTATCTTATCGTGAAAAATTATGTGAGTACTATAAAAAATATGATATCAACTTAACTGCTGATGATATTATTATTACAACAGGAGGGTCTGAGGCTGTGCTGTATTCTTTTATGACATGTTTAAATCCAGGTGATGAGGTTATTCTACCAGAACCATCATATGCTAATTACATGTCTTTTGCTATGCAAGTTGGAGCGAAAATACGTCCTATTTCTACTACTATCGAAAAAGGGTTTGCACTACCTCCAATAGAAAAATTTGAAGAAATAATAAACGAACATACTAAAGCCATTATGATTTGTAATCCTAATAATCCAACAGGGTATCTATATACTAAGGAGGAAATGAAACAAATTAGAGATATAGTGGCTAAGCATAATCTATTTCTGTTCTCTGATGAGGTGTATCGTGAATATACCTATACTGATGAGCCTTATTTCTCTGCTATGAACTTAGAAGGGATAGATAACAATACTATTCTTATAGATTCTGTTTCTAAAAGATACAGCGAGTGTGGTATTCGTATAGGGGCTCTTATAACAAAAAATGAAGAAGTGAGGAAAACGGTTATGAAATTTTGTCAGGCTCGCCTTTCTCCACCCTTAATAGGACAAATTATTGCAGAAGCAAGCCTTAATGCACCAGAAGAATATTATCGTGAAATTTATAAAGAATATGTAGATAGAAGAAATTGTCTAATAGCAGGATTAAATAAAATACCGGGAGTATATTCGCCTATGCCTATGGGAGCATTCTATACAATAGCAAAGCTACCTGTAAAAAATGCAGATGATTTCTGCCGTTGGTGTTTAGAGGAGTTTAACTATAATGGTGAAACTGTTATGATGGCACCTGCCAGTGGCTTCTATTCTACACATAATGCTGGTATTGATCAGGTTAGAATAGCTTATGTTCTGAAGCGCGAAAAATTACAACGTTCTCTAACTATCCTTGAGAAAGCTTTAGAACAATATCCTGGTAGAATATGATAGATAGTAATAATATTTCTAAACAGATGAATGCTTATAAAAGCAAAATTATATAGGCTGAATATGTTTTAGATTATATTTTATGTCATAAAATTATAATATAAATGAACTTTTCTCTTTACGTTGCACGAAAAATTTATACCGGAGGTAGAGGTCTAAATAATAAAGTTTCTAAGCCTGCGATAAGAATAGCCACACTCGGAGTAACTATAGGTTTGTCTGTAATGATTATCTCTGTAAGTGTAGTGTTAGGGTTTAAAAATTCTATCAGAGATAAAGTTGTTGGCTTTGGCAGTCATATTATTGTAACAAATATTTTAAATATAGATGGAGCAGAACAGTATCCTATAGCTATTAATAAAGATTTAACAAGAAGACTCACACAGGTAGATGGTGTAAAAAAAGTAGAGCGATATGCTTATACTGAAGGGGTATTAAAAACAAATTCCGATTTTTTAGGTATTATGCTTAAAGGTGTTGGTCCTGAATATGATCTTTCTTTTATACATGAAAACCTAAAAGAAGGCAATATTCCTAATTTTTCTGATAAAAAAAGCCAAAACAAAATAGTTATATCAGAGACAATAGCTCAAAAACTAAATCTTCACGTGGGGGATAAAGCTTTTGCATATTTCTTAAATCGACAAGGGGTGCGTATGCGTTATTTTAAGATAGCAGGCATTTACGCCACAAATATGAAGCAATTTGATTCACAAATATGTTTTACAGATCTTTATACAACACAAAAACTTAACGGTTGGAAAGATGATCAATATGGTGGGGTAGAATTGCTAATAAAAGATTTTAATAATCTCCATATAGAGTCTAATAAAATATCACATATTGTTAAGGACAGAAGGGATAAATACAATAACACTTATGCTGCTTCTAATATTATTAGTCAGTATCCGCAAATTTTCTCTTGGCTTAATCTTATGGATATGAATGTATGGATTATTTTAGGTCTGATGATAGCAGTAGCTGGTGTAACAATGGTGTCAGGATTATTAATTATTATCCTTGAACGTACACAAATGATTGGTACCATGAAGGCCCTTGGCTGTAGGAATAAGCAAATACGCCATATATTTCTATGGTTTGCTACATTTGTAATCGGAAAAGGTTTACTCTTTGGTAATATTATAGGAGTAGGCATAATATTGTTGCAAAGATATACAGGATTTATAAAACTTGACCCGCAAACCTATTATGTGAATATTATTCCAGTAGAAATAAACATTCTTCTTATCTTAGCTCTTAATATTATTACTATGATAGTATGTGTATTAGTGCTAATTGCTCCAAGCTATTTAGTAAGCAGAATTAATCCTGCCAAATCAATGCAATATGAATAAAATAAGAGAAATATTTGCTTAGTGACTATGTTGTTGCATTATAAATTGTATATAGACATAGAGTTTTTACAATATTTTTACATTGAGTATTAATTATTTTTCCTATCTTTGTACATTATTAAGGCAATGTGTAACTAAAGCATCTGCGAATATAATATCTCAAGAAGGCTAAGCTTTTATATAAAGAATAGGATAAAAACATCTTTAAAATTCTATTATTTATTCTTGTTTTATGTTCTTAAGCGGAGATAAGGTTCACTCTTTTTTTTATAACCAATAATCAGTATAATTTGCTTGATTATAGGGAGAGAGAATAATGTCTCTTTTATAGTGTTTTGTTTTGCATTGCTTGTTTTTAATATAAATATGAAAAAATACGATTATCTCATTGTTGGCTCCGGATTGTTTGGCTCTACTTTTGCATATCTTGCCACAAAAATAGGTAAGAAATGCTTAGTAATAGATAAGCGTGCACATGTGGGAGGGAATCTTTATTGTGAAGAGGTAGAAGGTATAAGTGTTCATAAATATGGTGCACATATATTCCACACAAATAATAAGCGAGTATGGGACTTTGTTAACAGTATAACGGAGTTTAATCGTTATACTAACTCTCCTGTTGCAAATTATAAAGGTAAGCTATATAACTTGCCTTTTAATATGAATACGTTTTACCAGATGTGGGGAGTATTAACACCTACTGCGGCTTGGAAGAAGATAGAAGAACAGAGAGCGGAGGTTGTTGCTGCAATGAAAATAGCAGGAATACAGGAGCCTCGCAATTTAGAGGAGCAAGCTCTTTTATTAGTAGGTAGAGATATTTACGAGAAACTTATAAAGGGCTACACAGAAAAGCAGTGGGGTCGTAAATGTACAGAGCTTCCTGCTTTTATTATCAAACGACTTCCACTTCGTTTTGTTTTTGATAATAATTATTTTAATGATAGCTATCAAGGTGTTCCTAAGGGAGGGTATAACAGGTTAATACAAGGTTTGCTTGCAGGTATAGAAACACGGATAGAAACTAATTTTTTTACTGATCGTACCTTATGGGAAAGTATTGCAGAAAAGATAGTTTTTACAGGAAAGATAGATGAATTTTACAATTACAAATATGGATATTTGGAGTATCGTACAGTAAGTTTTGAGCAGGAAACTCTTGATACGCCTAATTGGCAAGGCAATGCTGTAGTAAATTATACTGAGAAAGAAGTCCCATACACACGCATCATAGAGCATAAGCACTTTGAGCTTTTCGGTAGTGATGTGTATAAATGCCCTAAGACCGTAATTTCAAAAGAATATTCTACAGAGTGGAAGCCTGGCATGGAGCCTTATTATCCAGTAAATGATGATAAAAACGTAGCTTTATATAAGCAGTATAAACAGTTATCTGACAAAGAAGATAAAATTATATTCGGCGGAAGATTAGCTCAATATAAATATTATGATATGGCTCCTATAGTAGAGCAGGTATTAGAAATGTTTAATTGAGGTGTTATGTTACTAAAAAAGATGTAATGCTTTATAGAGAATTTATTTGCAAATAATAATTTTCTAAATATCATTGTTTAATCTTCATTGTAGTATATACTGCATTTTATAAAATAATTATAGTAAATGAAAATAGCGCTATTAACAAGTTTAACACCTACTGCAGAGAATGTTAGAGGGGCTTCTGCTCTGCCTTATCACATGATGATAGAGCGAAAGGAAGATATTGATATAGATATTTATACTTTCAATTATAATGATATCAGTGAAAGCGAGATAGCTGAAGTAGAAAAAACGTTAGGTGTTAGGATTCATATACTATCACAACCAAAGTGGCTGTTTTATGTTTTAAAATATAATTTGCTTATTATAAGATTACTTCTTGCAATGCCAATATACTATTATCTGAAGATACCAAAAGATGTTTTTATATCTATAGATAAAGCTAATTATGATGGTATTTGGATATATGGGCAAGAGCTGTCAAGAGTAGCAAAGCAATTTAAGAAGTATAAGCGAGTACATGTTTTGCCAGATTGTGAATCGTTGTTTTTTTATAGAATGCTGAAGCAACGGTTTGTTATTCATTCCATTCATTTATTTTGGAGAGAGGCTATAATGTATAGGAAGTATATTCGTTTAGAAAAAGCGTATGATAATAGTGATAATATTCAGTATATGCTTGTGGGAAAAGAAGATTTGAAAACCTTAATAAATAACAATACTAAAATAAGAGCTTCCTTTTTCTATCACCCTCACTACGAGTTATACAGCAAAAAAAGCATTTCTTTAAAAAAAGAAAAATTGAGTATTATTATAGCTGGACAATATAATATATATATGAAGCAGGCTTCTGATGAACTGGTAAGCCAACTTTTAAAGCATAAAGAGTTGTCAAGTTACTATACTATAACATTTCTTGGTAGAGGCTGGGAAGAACATGTGAAACATTTAGCCCTAAGTGGCTTTATAACTAATGAGGTGGTTTTTGCTAAAGATTATATAGAAGAGGTTTCTAAACATGATATTCAGATCACTCCTATTTCTATAGGAACAGGAACAAAAGGAAAAGTTTTAGATGCACTCTCTTCAGGATTGCTTGTATTAGGTACACCTTATGCTATGGAAAACATTTTAGTAGACAACGGAAAGTCTTGTTTAGAATATGCTAAAGCAGAAGATGTTATCGAAATATTAAAGGATATTCCTTTAAAAAGAGAATTATATGAACAAATAGCAAAGGCTGGTAGAGAAAATGTTCTGTCGCATCATAGCAGAAGACAAGCAGCTACACTCTTATTTAATAAGTTTAAATAATAGAATATGTTTATTTATATAGTTATATTTGTTATAGTCCTTTTATGGTTGTCATTAGGAGAAAAGGAGGCTTTATCACGAAAAAAAATTATGAAATGGGGGAGGGATACCAGCAAAAATAGTGTAATGCAGTTTTTATTAAATAGATAGCATATAATAGATATAATTATTTTTTGAGTACGAAATATGTTTCCATTTTATCTTGTTTTTATATTAGGTATGATTTATTTTTTGATAGATAAAAAAGGTAAATCAGAAATTTTGCTTGCATTTTTCTTTCTATATTTAGCTTTATTTGTAGGACTAGGAGATATGATAGGTGGGTATGATCGTTATATATATGGAGAAATGTTTGATACAATAGCGGATGAAACGCGAAGTAGTCATAATTATGGACGGTTATTATATTTAGTTAATGGTAAAGAGTTTGGTTATTTTGCTTGGCAGATATTAGTATCTTATGTTACCGCAAATAGATATATATATATATTAATTACGACTTTATTTATTTATTTATTATATTTTATTAGTTTTCGTAGGTACCTTGAGAGATATCCTTTTGCTGTTATTATTTTTCTTGGATTGTTATATTATTTTACAATGACATATTTACGTCAGGTGATAGCAGCGGGAATAGTGTGGATAGCTATACCTTTTATATGGGATAGAAAACCGATAAAGTTTTTTTTATTGGTATTATTAGCATATAGTTTTCATAATAGTGCTATAATATTTAGTATAATGTATTTTATTCCAATACGTAGATACACACCATCTACTATTATAATTTTTATTGTTATTTGTTTTTTATTAGGTCTTACTCCTATACCTCAAATGTTGATGGCAAGTTCTTCTACAAGAGCAAATGAATATGAAAATGAAACACAGGGTTTTAGAATAGAATATGTTTTAGAGGCTGCATTCTTTTTATTTATTATACTGAAAAATTACAACAAAACAGGAAATTCAAAAAAAGAGATAGTATTTACCAATATGAGTTTTGTTTTCTGTGCTTTATTACTACTTTTTATGCGTTTTGGACAAGGTGGACGTATAACTTGGTTTTTCTTTATGGGTATTATTTATACTATTCAATATTTATGTTATGCTAAGAATATACCTTTATGGCTTAAACCTTTTGTTTTAGTTGTATTATTCTTCTTATTTAACAGAATTACTATAGCATGGGCTCCGATGCATGCTCCTTATAAAACTTTTTTAACAAACGGTAAACCTAATGGATATATTTATTATAGTCATGAATATGATGAACGTTATACCGAAAATAAATTTTACCGATAATGTTGATTACTATTTTTACACCTACTTACAATAGGGAAAATTTGTTAGAGCGTTTATATAATAGTCTTTGTAATCAATCTTACTTAGATTTTGAATGGCTTATAGTTGATGATGGCTCTACAGATAATACAGAAGCTGTTATTAGGCAATTAAAATTATCTCATACTTTTAAATTTCCTATAAGATATATAAAAAAAGAAAATGGAGGTAAACATACGGCTATAAACGAAGGCGTTAAGCATGCTATGGGAGAGTTATTTTTTATAGCTGACTCTGATGATGTACTTCCTTCAAGATCTTTAGAAATAGTTGCAAATGAATATAAAAAGGTAAAGTCAAATCCTAAAATAGGTGCAATTGTTGGTTTTGATGAATTTATGGATGGTAAAAAAGTTGCAGAAGGTTCTTTTTTTTCAACATTAAATATCTCTTTTGTGGATTTCTTGTGTAAATATAATTATAAGGGTGATATGAAAGAAGTTTTCAGAACATCTATTTTAAAAGAGATACCATTTCCTGAAATAGAAGGTGAAAAATTTTGTCCAGAAGATTTAGAATGGTTGAGAATTTCTAAAAAATATATTTATCATTATTTTAATAAGATAATATATACTGTAGAGTATCAACCTGATGGATTAACTGCTAATATAATTAAAATTAGAAAAGAAAGTCCAATATTAACAACTTGGTATTATGCATTATATAATACCTTTGACATACCAATTATAAAACGAATGAAAAATGCTATTAATTATTGGAGATTTTATTTCTGTATAACTGATAGATCAAGAATAGTAAAGAATATTGGATTTGTATGGGGTATATTTAAATTATTTGGATACATAATGTATTTGAGAGATAAGAGAGTATAATAATATAAGGAACAAGTTGTTTTATCAAAGAGGAAAACTTATTTCAATTAATATTAACAAGGAGATTATATAATATATAATTATTATGTGTATTAAACAGTATATAAAAACTTTAAGCGCAGAGCGATGGAATATAGGTTTTATTAATACTTCTTTAGATGATATTTTATATAAGAAAGATATACATATAGAATGGATGAAGCATAATATAGAAGAAAGTTGGTTTGCAGATCCGTTTCTTTTAGATGTAACAGATTCTTGTTTTATTGTTTTAGCAGAGGAATTTACAAAACGATTGAACAAAGGACGAATTTCTAAATTGATAATTGATAGGCATACATATAAATTAGAGGAAGTAGAAGTTGTAAAAGAGCTTAATACGCATATGAGCTTTCCTGTAATAATTAGAGAGCCTTGGTTCCTTGAAAGGGAGAAGGTTGACAAAGAAGAAAAGGGTAATTTTGTTTATATTATGCCAGAAAATGGTGAATCAGGAAAACTAAAAATATATAAGTATAATTTTTCCATAAATAAACTAGAAGATGCTTTTACTGTTTTAGAAGAAGATGTTGCAGATGCTGTACCTGTAAAGTTAGGAAAGGATGTTTATATGTTTTGTACTAAAAAGCCTATTGCTAATGGTAACGTTCTTTATGTATATAAATGGGATAAAGGGATGTGTAAATTCATTTTAATAGGTAGTAAAGTTTTTAAGGAAAATGTGGCTCGGATGGCAGGTTGTTTTTTTGTGCATAATAGAAAAATGTATAGACCTACACAAGAATGTAATATTCAATATGGTCATGCTATAACATTACAAGAGATAACATGTAATGGTAAATCATTATGTGAAATATCAGAAATAGATATCAAGAGTTTAGAATTTAAGGAAATAAGAAGGATATATTCTACTAATCCAAAACTTCCTATAGGAATGCATTCTTTTAATACGTATAAAGGATTTATAGTTACAGACGCCTTAGGATTTGATAATATGTGGATAAGAAAAATCTTACATACATTTCATATAAAATAAAATACAGATGGAAATTTACGTAGACCCTCGAGCAGGTTATAAGTATTCCACATGGTTTTTGTGGGGGGCAACTTGTAATATTGGGAAAAGAAATTTAAAATATTCAGTAAATTATTTTAAGGATTTATCATATTCAGATAGAATAGATTATGAACAAGGTGTGCCGATAATAGTAAGAAATAAAAATAAGATATTAAAGATATTTATAGATACAGAAGATAAGGCTACTATTCATACTCAAAGATATGATTGGTGTAATATTTATGCAAAAGTAAATGTAGCTTTTAATGATAATATCAAATATTCAAAGTTAGTGATTATTGGACCTCATTTTGGATTAAGAAATCATAATTTATTATTTACAATATTTTTAGCAATAAAGAGATATATAATAGGACGAAAAGGATCTAGACCATTGAAAGATGTTCTTTTAGATTATTTATACACGTTTATAAGAAGAAGAACTTTACAAGATTACGAAAAAAAATATATATTAAAGGATAATTATATATTTCATGCTTCTACTTTATGGTATAATCAATTTGCAGAAACAGATACTAATATGTATCGCGGAGAATTTTTAAAGGCTTGTAAAAAAGCAGGTATGAAAATAGATGGAGGACTTTTTTATTTAGGTGGCACAGATGTTTTAGCAGAAATGCCAGATTATCCTAAATATTTAACCTTATATAAAAATTTTATTTATAAGAAAAGGATATCCATGGATACTTATATAAAGAAGACTAAAGAAAGTGTGCTTGTTTTTAATACTCCAAGCGTATGTGGATGTCATGGATGGAAATTAGCAGAGTATTTATGTATGGGTAAAGCTATCATTTCTACTCCTTTAACGCGTGAGATGCCTGGTGAAGGGTTGATACATGGTGAGAGTATTCATTTTGTTTATAAACCTGAAGAAATATATGATGCTGTCGTAAAAATAAAGAATGATTCTACTTATAGATTAAAATTAGAAAAAGGAGCTCGAGAATATTACGAAAAATGGTTAGCGCCAAAAGTTGTGATAAAAAGGTTAATAGAATCAGCTTCAGAAATATGAGAATACTTCATGTGATAACATCATTAGAAACAGGAGGGGCAGAAAATCTTATATCAGAGATGGTTCCTTTACTTAAAAGGAAAGGCGTTGAAGTAGATGTTCTTACTTTTATAGGAGGCGAAACTCCTTTTTATAAAAAGCTACGTAAAAATGGTATTAATGTCTATTCTTTAGCAAGAAAAGGTAGTGTGTATAGAGTAGGATTTATATTTAAGATATTTCCTTTTCTGAAAAAATATGATATTATTCATACACATAACACTGCTTGTCAGCTGTTTGTAGCATTAGCTAAGATGATAATACCATGTAAGTGTAAGTTAGTAACAACAGAGCATAGCACAGAAAACCGTAGACGTTCTAAGTGGTGGTTAAAACCATTTGATAAGTGGATGTATAGTAGGTATGAAAAAATAATATCAATATCAGAAATAGCAACAAAGTTGTTAATAGATTATATAGGGTATGATAGTAAGGTTATAACTATACCAAATGGTGTAAATATAGAAAGGTTTCATTCTGCAACACCTAATAAAGAGTATAAAAAGGAAGGAGATGTTATCATATCAATGGTTGCAGGTTTTCGAGTAAGTAAGGATCAAGACACGTTAATAAAAGCTTTACAATATCTGCCAACTAACTATAAGGTATGGTTGTTAGGTGATGGTGTACGTAGAAACGAGATAGATAATCTTATAAGCAAGTTGTCTTTAAGAGAGCGAGTAAGGCTTTTTGGCGTGCGTAGCGATGTACCAGAACTGTTGCAAGCTTCAGATGTTATAGTTATGTCTTCTCGTTATGAGGGCTTATCTTTGGCAAGTATAGAGGGAATGTCTGTGAATAAGCCTTTTATAGCGAGTGATGTTAAGGGATTACATCAAACTACTATAGGGGCTGGTATTCTCTTTCCTTATCAGAATGACAGAAAATTGGCAGAAGAAATATTAAAACTTATGGAAGATAGTCTTTATTATCAGCAAGTAGCAAGAGCCTGTTATAAAAGGGCACAGCTATTTGATATAGATACCACTGTTAATGGATATTTAGAGGTTTATAATAACTTGTTATTGCAATAAATCAGAATATGAAAAAGAAAATAATACGTATAATGACCTCTGATATAAGTCTTGATTCATTTGGAAAGGGGCAGTTGAAATTTTTAAATAAAGAGTTTAATGTTATAGGTGTATCTAACAATACTGGATTGTTAGAAGAGATAGGTGAGCGTGAGGGTATAAGAACTATAGAAGTGCCTATGTGCCGTGAGATTTCATTATTATCCGATATTAAATGCCTATGGAAGTTATATTGTATTTTTAAAAGAGAGAAGCCTGACATTGTCCATGCAAATACTCCAAAAGGAAGTTTATTAGCAATGATAGCTGGTAAAGTTGCTGGGGTAAAGCATCGTATTTATCTTGTAACAGGATTACGTTATGAGGGTGCAAGTGGTATATTTCGTGCTTTATTAATGATGATGGAGCGTGTTACTTGTTATTTTGCAACAAAGGTTATTCCTGAGGGACGAGGAGTTTTAAATACTTTACAGAAAGATAAGATAACGAGTAAGCCTCTGAAAGTAATATTAAATGGTAATATTAATGGCATTGATACGAGTTATTTTTCTAATGAAGCAGTAGGAATTAGCCGTAAGGAAATGAGGCAAAAACTTTGTTTATTACCCAATGATTTTACATTTATATTCATAGGACGGATAGTAAGGGATAAGGGCATTAATGAGCTTATTGCTTGTATGAAAGAGTTAAGAGGTAAATGTAAACTTATTATAGTAGGTTCTTTTGAGTTGAGTAAAGGCACTATTTATAAAGAATACGAGGCTTTTTTTAATGAAAATAAAGACATATTATATGTAGGTTCTCAGAAAGATGTGCGTCCTTATCTTCTTGCTTCAGATGCTTTAGTGTTTCCAAGTTATCGTGAAGGATTTCCTAATGTAGTAATGGAAGCTGGAGCAATGGGGCTACCTTCAATAGTAACAGATATTAATGGTAGTAATGAAATAATAGAAGATGGAGTGAATGGAGTCATAATACCATCAAAGAGTGCTATTGCATTACTTAAAGCTATGAACCTCTTTATACAAAATAAAAATAAGGTGGAGCAGCTTGCTGCTTGCGCTCGTGAGAAAATCTGTAATAGATATGAACGCCGAGATTTATGGAATGCTTTATTAGCTATGTATAAAGAGCTTTTATAAAATAAAAAGATTTTTAGCAAGATGTATCAATATTTTTTTAAACGTCTTTTGGATATAGTCATCTCTTTTATAGCCTTGGTATGTGTTAGCCCTTTATTGTTAGTAGTAACCGTTTGGCTTTATTTTGCAAATAAAGGCTCTGGAGTGTTCTTTTATCAAGAACGTCCAGGTAGAAACAAGAAAATTTTTAGAATAATTAAGTATAAGACAATGACCGATGAATGTGATGAGTCTGGAAAATTATTATCTGATGAGCATCGTATAACTAAAGTAGGAAAGTTTGTACGTTCAACGTCTATAGATGAGTTGCCACAGCTTATCAATGTTTTAAAGGGTGATATGTCTTTAATAGGGCCACGCCCATTATTAGTAAAATATCTACCATTATATTCTGAAGAGCAGATGCGTAGGCATGATGTTAGACCTGGTATTACGGGTTGGGCTCAATGTCATGGTCGTAATGGAATAACTTGGAAAAGAAAGTTTGAATATGACGTATGGTATGTTGATCATGTTTCGTTGAGAACAGATTTAAAAGTTATTTGGTTTACTATAAAGTCGGTACTCAAGCGTGATGGCATATCGCAGGAAGGTCTTGTTACAATGGAAGAATTTAATGGAAGTAATTGAAAAAATGATGACTATAAGCAATTTATCTACACCTTGTTTCATTTTAAAAGAAGAAGAACTTAAAAAAAGTATTTATGGTTTTAAAACAGCTTTAGATACTAAATTTCCAAATAGTATTATAGGTTACTCTGTAAAAACCAATTCCTTACCTTATTGTCTTAAAATAGCTAAAGATAATGGGTGTTATGCAGAAGTAGTTTCTTATCATGAATATCGATTAGCATTAACTTGTGGATTTCCTAAAAACCATATTATATATAATGGTCCGATGAAATCTAAAGATACTTTTCTTGATGTGTTAAAGCATAAAGGTATTGTAAACATAGAATCTTTCAGAGAAATAGAATGGTTAAGGGAATTATCTTGTAATGAGATTTATAAGGTTGGTATAAGACTAAATATAGACATATCTAAAATATCTCCATTAGATGAAAATCATAAAGAAGATGATAGTAGATTTGGATTTTCTGCAGATTCTGCAGATTTTAAGAATGCTATACAACAAATATCTGAATATAGTAATGTTCGCTTAGTGGGTTTGCATATACACCGTACTTCTAAGACTCGTAGTGTAGACTTTTATAAAAACACTTTAACTTATGCCTTATCTGTTATTAATAAATATAATCTAAATATAGAATATATAGACTTAGGAGGAGGATATTTTGGTGAAATGCCAGGTAAGCCTACTTATGCAGACTATGTAGATGCTTTTTATGATGTGTTAAAGCATAGTAGTAACAATTATAAGATTATTGTAGAGCCAGGTAATGCTATTGTAGCATCAGCATTTGACTATGTTTGTACTGTAATAGATGTAAAACACCATAATGATAAAAATGTTGTTACCACTGATGGAACAAGAAATGATGTAGACCCTCTATTTCATAAAACAGATTATTTCAAATCATTTATATATAAAAAAAGTTCTGAAAAATGTCAGTATAAGCAGCTTGTTGGAGGACTAACATGTCTTGAAAACGATAGATTATTTGTATTAGAGAAGGGGGAAAAAACACTATATCCCGGAGATAAAATAGTTTTTAACAGAGTGGGAGCTTATACATTGTGCCTTACACCACTTTTTATTCATTACTTTCCTGTTATATATGTAAAGAGGGGAGATGAGTATTGTGCAGTAAGAGAAGAATGGACAGAAAAAGATTTTATAATGAAATCAAAATATTAAGTATATGGATAATATATTATTTTGTAGTTGTGGACGTCGCGTAAAATTATTGCAAAACTTTCGTAAGTCTATGAAGGAAAGTGGGAAAATTATTGCCACCGACCTTTCACCAGTTGCTCCTGCATTGTTTATGGCTGATAGTAGCTATCTTATGCCACGTATTGATGCACCAGAGTATATAAGTAAGGTTTTTGATATTTGTAACAAGGAAAGTGTTAATGCCATTACTACACTTATAGATCCAGAAATAGAATTGTTATCAAAACATCGTAAAGAGTTTTTACAGAAAGATATTCTTCCTCTTTGCCCAGCAGATTGGACTGCTCATTTATGTTTTGATAAATATGAAATGTTTAAGTATTTATATACTAAAGGAGTACGTACAGTATTAACGTACAATTCTCTTGAAAGTTTTAAAGAGGGGTTAGAAAAAGGTGAAATAAGTTTCCCTGTCTTTATGAAGCCTATTTCTGGTAGTGGCAGTGCTGGGATAGGAAAAGTTAATAATTGGGAAGAAGCAGAAGAAAAGTTTTATGATGGCAAGTTTACTTATATTATTCAGGAATTAATGACAGGTGGCGACTGTGATGCAGATGTTTATGTAGACTGTATTTCTCATGAGCCTGTTGCTATTTTTTCTAAAAAGAAGATAGAAAGTAGGATAGGAGGAGCAAGCAAAACAATATCTTTTAAAGATCATAAATTGTTTGATTTTGTACGAGAAGTATGTTCTGTTTTAGAGCTAAATGGCCCTTGTGATATGGACTTCTTTTATAAAAATGGTGAGTATTATCTGAGTGAGATTAATCCTCGCTTTGGTGGAGCTTATTTGCATGCTTATGGTGCAGGAGTAGACTTCGTGCAGCTAATACTTAATAATATTCATGGAAAGAAGAATAAAAGTATTATAGGAAACTATGAAGAGGACATTATAATGATGATGTATGACGATGTTGTTATAAAAAAGAAATCAGAATTGTTGTCAGAAAACTTCCCCTTGCTTTAAAGATTAATCTTTACTTTTTATATTTTATCTTTTTCTCATTATATTATAATAAATCTGATATGAATTTGTTATATCTACTTTTGCAGAAGAGCTTTGGTTATAGCTCTTTACCCTTTAAGTCATTATCGCATACGGAGTATGTATCTTTAATGTCTTTAGCTCGTAAGCAGACCGTAGATGGAATGGTAGCAGGAGTATTAATAAGAGAAAAGGTATTACTTGATAGAATAGATGCTTTTAAGGTATTTACATTATCTGAACGTATTAGGTTGTTAAACGAAAAAGTATCGAAAGAGCTAACTGCTATAAGTAAGTTGTTATCAGATAATGCTATACCACATCTTATTTTTAAAGGGCAAACAATATCTACATTATATCCTCATAGACAAGAACGCTTGCCTGGTGATATAGATTTTTATGTAGATAAAAAGCATTTTGATAGAGCAAAGACATTGATAAAGGCAGAGTGGGGGGTAAAACTTGACGCTGAAGACTCTAAGCAACACTATAGTTTTACACATAATAATGTGTTGTTTGAGTTACATTATAACATGATGCATTTCTTTTCTTCTGCTAATCAGCAGTATTGGGATAATATTCTTGCTGCAAATAAGCCTGTAATGGTGAAAATATGTAATACAGATATACCTACTTTAGCACCAACGTTAAATCTGCTTTACACGTTTTTACATATGTATCATCACTTGGTAGAGTTAGGAGTGGGATTTCGTCATTTTTGCGATTTGATTTGTCTTCTTCAGCATTACCATAAAGATGTAAACAGAACTTTACTTGATAAGCATCTCACAGAGTTAGGCTTTAGAAAAGCTTTCATTGCTATTGGGTGGATACTTGTAGATAAATTTAATTTGCCTAAAGAAATGTTTCCTATAGAATTAGAAAAGAAAGAACGCAAGTATGTAGAAAGAATATTAAAGATAGTACTTGCTGGAGGCAACTTTGGTAAAGATAATGTCCCTGAAGGTTTTCGCTCAGGAGGTCTTTATTTTATAAGAGCTTTTTTTAGAAAGATAAATCATTACAGGCTATTTTGGAAACTATCAGTAAAGGAAATTAAGGCATCTATTATGTATGGACTTCCTGAAAAAATAAGATTAGGTATAAAACATATATAAAAACATAAAACACAGTTTATTATATAAAGAGTAAAAGAGACTTTTTTAGTAAGAAAAAAGACATATATAATAAAGAAAAATAAATTATTTTTAGCGGAAAAATAACTTAAAAATGATGTGAAAATAATTTATTTTTGTTCTTAAATAGTTTTTATTTGTTTGTTAAAGGGTTGTTGTTTGTATAATAAAAGTTAGTATTAAGTCTACATAATGTTATTATATATGGTTATCCTTCTCTAAAGAAATCTAAGGCTTCTTTTATTTCTTTTTCTGTGGCGGTTTGATTAATACAGATATTACCAATATTGCTTAATAGAGTAATATTTATATCGTTTCCACTGTTTTTTTTATCATGATGCATATAATTTATAATTTCTGTATAATCATCGCATGTTATGTTAAGAGTGCCATAGTTCTGTTGAATGAAAAGAACGGTTTGTCTAAGTTTATCCGTAGGGAATCCTTTTTTATACATGGAGATAAAGAGTTCTGGTATCAATCCATAAGCTACAGCGTATCCATGAAGTATGGGTTTGCGTTTTATAGCCCAACTTTCAAAGGCATGGCCAAATGTATGCCCAAAGTTTAAAGCTTTTCTGATATTTTTCTCTGTTGGGTCTTGTAAGACAATATCTTCTTTTACCTTTATATTTTGAGTGAGCATAGATGAGAGCTTTTTTAGGTTAGGCTTAAAAAGATCAAAATTAACATGTTCTGCCCACATAGTTTCATTACTAATAAGGCTATGTTTTAACATTTCTGCAAATCCACTTAGTATATTTTCATGATCTAAGGTTTTTAACCATTGCGTGTTCAAAACAACAGAAATGGGGTTATTAAATACTCCTATTTCGTTTTTTAATCCCATAAAATTAATTCCTGTTTTCCCTCCAACACTGGCATCTACCATAGCAAGAAGAGTAGTTGGAATGTTTATAAATTTTATACCTCTTTTAAATGTAGATGCAGCAAATCCTCCAAGATCAGTTACCATTCCTCCCCCAAGATTTATTAATACTGAGTGTCGAGTAGCTCCAAGAGTTTGTAAAGAAGTCCAAACATCTATAACAGTATTAATATTTTTATTAATATCCGATGCTTTTATAGTTATAGTTTCTGCTTTTTTTAAGCAATGATAGTCTTTTATTAGTGGTAAACATTTCCTTTTGGTGTTTTCGTCCACTAATATAAAAATCTTGTCATGTTCACATTTTGCTATTATTGTAGCAATGTCTAAAGACAGGTTGTGTGAGGAGATAATGTTTTGAAGCATGTACTATTTTATAAAAACGTATGATGAAATAAAAAAATAATATGACCTTCTAAAAATGTTTTATTGATTATAAGTTTTTTTAATCAAGATCTTCTTCATTATCTAAATCACAATCATCTAAATAGATAAATGCCTCCATTGCGCGTCGTTCTTTCTTAGTAGGACGCCCTGTGCCCCTTGCTCTGTCTACAAAACCACTTATACGACTCATCTCTAAAAGTTCATATTGTTTGGCATCGGTAACATTTTCGTAAACTTCAGGTATAAGTTTAGCTCCTACACGTTGTTCTATGGTTTTAAGCACTTTAAAGGAATAAGTGATGGGAGCTTTCTTAACACTTACCACATCGCCTACTTTTATATTATGGGAAGGCTTCCTGCTTACTCCTGCTACTGTAACACGACCATTTTTGCAAGCATTAGCAGCTAAAGAGCGCGTCTTAAATATTCGTGCAGCCCATAGCCATTTATCTATTCGTGCTATATCGCTCATATTATTTCTTCCCCAGTTTATTATATTCGTTCATAGTAAATCCAAGCCCTGAAAGTACAAAACTTTTTATAATGTCTCCAGCTAAATCGATAGAGGGCTGTAATATTTTCATGTCTTCTTCAGAGTAATGACCTAATACCCAGTCCACTTGTTTCCCTTTAGCATAATCGTTTCCTATGCCCATTCTCAGTCGAGGATAATCCTTACCTATAAGCTGCTCTATATTACCTAAGCCATTATGTCCTCCATTCGATCCACTTCCTTTTAAACGAAAAGCACCAAGTGGCAAGGCAATATCATCGGATATTACTAATAAACGACTTTGATCTATATTCTCCTTATTAAGCCAATAGCGCACAGCATTTCCCGATAAGTTCATAAATGTAGTAGGCTTTAGAAGGATAATCTTTCTACCTTTTAAGGTAAACTCTGCGATAAAACCATAACGTTTATCCTCAAAAACAGCATTGGACGCTTTAGCTAAAGCGTCCAATACCATAAATCCCGTATTATGTCTAGTACCCTCATATTCATTACCAGGGTTACCAAGACCACATATTAAATATTTATCCAATTTGGTTAAACTAATATTTTAGTTTGTTTAAAGATAAAATTATTCAGCGGTAGTTGCAGCAGTACGCGAATTACGTGTAGCCTTAATAGAACAAACTACTACCTCTTTAGAAGTTACTAATTCCAAACCTTCAAAACTTAAATCGCCTACCTTTATAGCTTTACCAAGCTGAAGATTGGTTACATCAATATTTAAAGTTTCTGGCATTTTATTGAAAGGAGCTTTAACATTGATCTTACGAATAGACATATTCAATCGACCACCATCGCGAACACCTTGTGCAAGACCAGAAAGCTTAACAGGAACTCCCATTACGATAGGTTTCTCTTCTGTTACCTCATAGAAGTCTACATGTAAAAGAGCATCTGTAGTTGGGTGAAATTGTAAGTCCTTCATTACAGCCAAGTGTTTTTCACCATCTATTGTTAGCTCTACACCGTATATATTTGGTGTATAAACAAGCTTACGAAGCTCAGACATAGGCGATGAAAAAGAGACTGCTACAGGAAGACCATTTTCTTTCTTTTCACCATAAAGATTACATGGCACTAAGCCTTCCTTACGCATTAAACGTGAAGCTTTTTTCCCAAGGTCGTTACGCTTCTGACCTGACAACTTAATTTCTTTCATAATTGTGTTGTGTTACTCTAAATTAATATGAATGTTAATTCGCCATCACACACTGAGATGCTTGTCGAGAATAGGGATATATTATTAATAACCTTCTCTTGTTCTCAATTTGCAAAAAGCGTTACAAAGGTACGCTTTTTTTAGCAAATAAGATAATTGGCAACTAAAAAAAGCATAAAATAATATCTTTTACTTGTGCAAACGTGGAAAAATTCCTACATTTGCAATCATAAATTATTGAAGAAGCACAATAACTCGCAAGATGATTAACAGAGAATTAATTCGAATAAAGGTTGTTCAGTTAACCTATGGATACTATCAAAATGGTAGTCGTAATATGGATACAGCAGAGAAAGAGTTGTTATTAAGTCTTTCAAAAGCTTATGATTTGTATAATTTTCTTTTAGGCTTGATAGTTGCAGTAACTCAAGAGGAGCGTCGCCGCTTTGATATTTTACAGCGAAAAGCAAAGCGTGAGGAGTTACAAATGCCTTCAGATCGTTTTATTAATAATAAGTTTGCTTTACAGTTAGAAGAGAATAATCAGCTGAATGCTTTTTTATCTAATCAGAGTTATCGTTGGGACGATGATATAGAGCTTGTGCGCAAGATATGTAATGATATAGAGGAGAGCGATGTTTTTAAAGATTACATCTTAAGTGATGATGCTTCTTATGATGCTGATCGTGAGTTGTGGCGTAAGCTTTATCGGCATATTATAGAAAACAATGAGCTAATAGATGCATATTTAGAAGATAAAAGTATTTATTGGAATGACGATAAAGAGATAGTAGATACCTTTGTTGTAAAGACTATTAAGCGTTTTGATCCTGCAAAAGGTGCAGACCAAGAGTTGTTGCCAGAATTTAAAGACGACGAAGATCGCAAGTTTGCTATTGATCTTTTTCGCGCTACCATTATAAATGCAGAGGTTTATCAGGGTTATATGAGTCAGGCGAGCCGTAACTGGGATTTTTCTCGTCTTGCATATATGGACGTTGTTATAATGCAAATAGCAATAGCCGAAATGGTTAATTTTCCTAATATCCCTATTAACGTTTCTATAAATGAGTATGTTAATCTTGCTAAGCTATATAGTACTCCGCGTAGTGGTGGTTATATTAATGGTATGTTAGATAGTATAGCTCGTCATTTAATAGAAGTGGGTAAGCTACTAAAGCCTATGCCTGAATCTCAGCAGCGCAGAAAATATAATAGGGCTATAGAAGCTAAGCGTAGTTTTCGTAGTGTAGCAAGCGAAAAGCATGATGATAACTAATTGTTTTTACGAGAGAATAGTGTAAATTATTAATATTAAGATAACAAATAAATAAATAATGAATACAGAAATTTTATTAGTAGCTCAATCACAAGGTGGTGGTTATTCTATGATTTTTATGATGGTAGCCATCTTTGTAATAATGTATTTCTTTATGATTCGTCCTCAGCAGAAGAAGCAAAAGCAGATTCGTGCTTTTCAGAATGCTTTAAAAGATGGCGACTCTGTAGTTACAGGTGGTGGTATATACGGAACAGTAAAGCGTATAGACCTAACAACAGGTAAAATAGATATAGAAATTGCCAAAGGTGTAGTTATAACAGTAGATAAGAGCTATGTTTTTGCTGATGTTAAAGCATCTCAGGCACAAGCTCAGAAATAAAAAGAGTTATATTACTATCACCTAATTTTATATAAAGGTGGAATTTAAATGATGTCTATTCGCTTGATATTTACATTAGATACGGCAAGGAACTTCTTATTGAAGATATTCAGCAAGGAGTTCCTCGTTTTTTTATTCTTCTTGTTTTTAAGTGGAGCATTTTGGCTTATGATGACTTTAAACGAGACGTATGAAAGTGAGCTGACTGTTAATATGAAGTTGATAGACATTCCTAAAAATGTTGTTATAACAGAAGATCCTGACACTATAGTTCGTTTTACTGTACGTGATAAAGGTTTTGTTATAGCTGCATACGAGTTTACAAAAGTGCTAAAACCAGTCTTGGTAAGTTTTCGTTTGTATAACGATGATAGAGGGCATGGTACTGTTTCTTTGGTTGATATTCAGCGTCAGATACAAAATCAGCTTAATAAAGGTACTCGTATAGTTTCATTAAAGGTAGACAATCTTAGTTTTACTTATAATTATGGGTTACATAAGCGTGTTCCTGTGAAGTTTTTGGGATATGTTGCCTCTAATGGCAGTTATAACATATCTCATACTCTTTTTACTCCCGACATGGTAACAGTATATGCTGATAAGGCTACTTTGGATAGTATAAAGAGTGTATACACAGAGAAACAGTATATAACAAAACTAACCGAGACTAAAGATGTAGATGTTAATCTTCGTAAGATAGCCCGAGCAAAGTGTATTCCTAATAAGGTACGCATGAAAATAACGCCTGATGTTCTTACAGAAGAGACAGTTTCAGTGCCTATAGAGGCTATTAATATTCCTAAGGATAAGGTGTTAAGGACTTTTCCAGGTAAGGTAAATGTAAGGTTTATAGTAGGTGCTTTTAGGTTACAGTCTATGCCAAGAAACAGCGAGACAAAAGAGCTGTTACCTACAGGTTTTAAAGTAGTAGCCGATTATAGTAAGTTGGTGGAAGGACATTCAGATAAATGTCGTATTTATATTGCAGCAAGTCCTACAGATATTCGTAATGTTCAGCTTACAACAACATCTGTCGATTATGTTATAGAACAACGATGAAAATAGCAATTACAGGAGGTATAGGTAGTGGTAAATCGTACGTCTGCAAGCTTCTTCAACAGCGCGGAATAGCAGTATACGATAGTGATGCACAGGCTAAAAGATTGATGTCTTCTTCTGCTGTTATTCAGCAGCAGTTAAGTAATCTGGTAGGTAAGAATATCTTTGTAAAAGGTATATTGCAAAAAGCAGTATTGACACGTTATCTTCTTTCCGATTCTCAGCATGTAAAAGCTATTAACGATATAGTTCACCCTGTAGTAGCAACCGATTTTATATCGTCTGGTTACGATTGGATAGAGAGTGCAATATTTTTTGATAGTGGTTTCGATAAGCGTATAAAAATAGACAAGGTGGTGTGTGTAACAGCTCCTGAGCAAGTACGTATATATCGTATAATGTGTCGTGATAACATAACAGAGGATAAGGCACGTGCATGGATTAAACGTCAGTTGCCAGAGTGTGAAATATTGGCTCGCAGCAATTATAATATTATAAATGATGGTAAAAAGGATCTTGATAAGCAGATAACTGCAATTCTTGCCTCCTTACAAAAAGATAGTAAAAATATATAATAATAAAAAGATTAAGAGAAAATGTTACAGACAATTCTTTCAATTTCCGGAAAACCGGGTCTTTACAAGTTAGTAAGCCGTGGTAATAATAATCTTATAGTGGAAGTTCTTGATGAAACAAAAAAACGTCAGCCTATATTTGCCACGGATCGTGTTACCAGCCTTGCTGATATAGCTATATTTACAGATAGTGAAGATATGCCACTTGGAGAGGTTCTTGCCAAGGTGCGTGATAAGGAAGAAGGTAAGGAATGTTCGCTTAATTGGCGCAAAGCCTCATCAAAAGAGCTTCAATGTTATTTTGCAGAAGTGCTTCCTTCTTTCGATCGCGACAGAGTGCATAATAGTGATATTAAAAAGTTATTACAATGGTATGACCTTCTTATAAAAGCAGGAGTTACTGATTTTGAGAAAGAAATGAAGCCTACCAAGGGTGATCACATTCAGGATCGTCAGCAGCAAGAATAATCTTTTAGTTGCATTTTATAGCTTTTTATAATAATAATATAAGCTATGGTGCATTGTGCTATTAACCAGCAAGTGTGAAAAAATAGATATAACACTTGCTGGTTTTTCTTTATTATAGGCTTATTTAGAGTTTATATAATAGTAGTCATTAGTAAATTACTTTTAAAAGTCTTTGCCTTTTAAGCTATTTAGCGTATCTTTGCAGCCATAGTCATTTTTATCTACGATAATGTTGAGCGAGAATAAGTATAAATACTTAGGGCAGATAAGATATCCTTCTGATTTGAGAAGTTTGCCGATAGAATCACTTCCAGAAGTATGTAAGGAGTTGCGAAGCAAGATAATAGAAGAGGTAGCTGTAAATCCGGGTCATTTGGCTTCGAGTTTGGGTGCTACAGAAATTACTATAGCTTGTCATTATGTCTTTAATACTCCTGATGATCGTATAGTGTGGGATGTGGGGCATCAAGCATATGGTCATAAGATTATTACAGGTCGTGGTGATATTTTTTATACTAATAGGAAGCTGCATGGTCTTATGCCTTTTCCTTCTCCAAAGGAAAGTGAGTATGATACTTTTACTTGTGGTCATGCTTCTAACTCTATTTCAGCTGCGTTAGGTATGGCTGTTGCAGCTAAATTACAGAATAAAAAACGTCATGTAGTGGCAATAATAGGTGATGGTGCTATGAGTGGCGGTTTAGCTTATGAGGGGCTGAACAATGTTTCTAGTCAGCCTAACGATCTTCTTATCATATTAAATGACAACGAAATGTCTATAGATCGTGCTGTAGGCGGCATGGAGCAATATCTTATAGGTTTGAATACTAATGAAACTTATAATAAAATTCGCAATCGTGCATCTATATGGTTTGAAAAGAAGGGACTGTTAACAGAAGAACGTAAGAAAGGCATTATCCGTCTTACTAATTCTTTAAAATCGGTTCTTGCTCGTCAGCAGAATATTTTTGAAGGAATGAATATACGTTATTTTGGTCCTTTTGATGGTAATAATGTAAGCGAGTTAGTACGTATTCTTAGGCAGTTGAAGGATATGAAAGGACCAAAATTACTTCATTTACGAACAGTAAAAGGTAAGGGTTATGAGCCTGCAGAGAAGAGTGCTACCGTTTGGCATGCGCCCGGCAAGTTTGATCCAGCTACAGGCGAGCGTGTAGAGCAGGTATCATCTAAAGTTAATCCCCCTAAATATCAATATGTCTTTGGTAAGACTTTACTCGAATTAGCTCGACAAAATAATGCTATTGTAGGTGTTACGCCTGCTATGCCTACAGGGTGCTCTATGAATATTGTTATGGACGAAATACCTGAACGCTGTTTCGATGTTGGTATAGCAGAGGGGCATGCTGTAACATTTTCAGCAGGTATGGCAAAAGATGGTCTTATTCCTTTTTGTAATATTTATAGTTCGTTTTTACAACGTGCATATGATAATATTATTCATGATGCTGCCATTCTTAATTTACCCGTAGTGCTTTGTTTAGACCGTGCAGGCTTGGTAGGTGAAGATGGAGCTACTCATCATGGTGCTTTCGACTTAGCTTTTCTTCGTCCTATCCCTAATCTTACCATATCTGCTCCTATGAACGAGCACGAGTTACGTAAGTTAATGTATACAGCACAGTTACCCGATAAAGGTACTTTCGTTATTCGTTATCCTCGTGGCAATGGTGTGTTAAATGATTGGGAATGTCCTTTAGAAGAAATAACTGTAGGTAAAGGGCGCAAGATACGTGAAGGTAACAAGTTAGCAGTATTGAGTATTGGTACTATAGGCAATGATGTAGAACGTGCTATAGATGCTATTGAATTGGAAAAGAAATTTAATAAAACTTCTTTGATAGCTCATTATGATATGCGTTTTTTGAAACCTTTAGATGAAGCTATTCTACAGTATGTAGGGCAGACGTTTAGCTATGTTATAACGGTAGAGGACGGCGTAAGAGCTGGTGGATTAGGAACAGCTATATCAGAATGGATGGGCGATCACGGCTTCACTCCTCATATTGTTCGTTTAGGTTTGCCAGACACTTTTGTAGAACAAGGAACAGTGGAAGAGCTAAAACATATCTGTAGTATAGATATATGTGGAATAAAGAAAGAAATAATAAACGGTTTAGAAACTGTTTTACAATAAAAAATAAATATAATGAAGATAGTTATAGCAGGAGCATATGTTATTGGAACTTATTTGTCTAAGCTGTTAGCACGTGATAAACATGACATAACACTTATAAGTGGAAACTCCGAAAACCTTGATAATTTAAGTAGTGAATATGATTTGTTAACAATAGACGCATCTCCTTCTAGCTTTAAGGCACAGAAAGAAGCAGGGGTACAAGATGCTGATTTGTTTGTTGCAGTAACACCTGACGAGCATGTAAATCTCACTTCTTGTCTTATTGCCCATAGTTTAGGAGCAAAGAAAACAGTGGCTAAGGTAGATAATCCGGAATATGTAGAGGCTAATAACTTGGCAGAGTTTAAGTCGATGGGTATTAATAGTATAGTGCTTCCAGACTTATTAGCAGCAAAGGATATTGTAAATGGTTTGAAGATGTCATGGGTGCGCCAAAGATGGGACGTTCATGGTGGTGCTTTGGTAATGCTTTGTATTAAGCTTCGTAGTACTTGTACTATTTTAGATAGACCTTTAAAGGAAACAGCAGGACCAGAGGAGCCTTATCATGTGCTTGCTATTAAACGTCATGGTGAAACAATTATACCAGGTGGTAATAGTGTTTTAAAGAAGCACGATTTAGTGTACTTTATGACAACAAAGAATTATATCCCTTATCTTCGTAAGGTAGTAGGCAAGGAACATTATGTAGATGTTAAAAACGTAATGATTATGGGTGGTGGAAGTACTGCTGTTAGGGCAGTAGAGATATTGCCAGATTATATGAATGTAAAAGTTATAGAACAAGACATTGATCGCTGTGAGTATCTTAATGAGGTATTAAAAGAAGATACTTTGGTAATAAATGGTGATGGTCGTGATCTTAGTTTGTTAACAGAAGAAGGTATTCTTAGTACCCAAGCTTTTGTATCGTTAGCATCTAATGCAGAAACAAATATTTTAGCTTGTCTTACAGCTAAAGAAAAAGGAGTGCGTAAGACGGTAGCAATGGTAGAGAATGAAGATTATTATTATATGGCAGAGAGTCTAGATATAGGTACTCTTGTTAATAAAAAAGCAGTAGCAGCAAGTCATATATACCAAATGATGCTCGATGCAAATGTAGAAAACGTTAAATTTCTTATGTCTGTAAATGCAGATGTTGCAGAGTTTATTCCAGTAGAAGGTTCTAAAATAACTCAAAAAGAGGTAAAAGATATTCATCTACCCCAAGGAGTAATAATAGGAGGGGTTGTACGTGGCAATGAAGGAATCCTTGTTTCTGGTAATAGTCATATTCAGGCAGGAGATATTGTAGTGATGTTTTGTCACAATGTTGATTTGAAGAAAGTAGAAAATTTATTTCTATAAGAGAAATGTTAAATATTAAATTGATAAGTAAAATCATAGGTTCTTTGCTCGTCTTAGAAGCTATGTTGATGTTAGTATGCCTTGTAGTAGCTTTGTTTTATAGAGGTAATGATGTTTATCCTTTTATGTGGAGTATTGGCATTACTGCTTTGGTAGGGTTACTATTCCGTTTATATGGTATTAATGCAGATAATAATTTAAGCAGAAAAGATGCCTATTTTGTAGTTACTATAATTTGGGTATTATTCTCTTCATTTGCTACTTTGCCTTTTCTTATAAGTGGTTATTTGAGTAGTTTCACTGATGCTTATTTTGAAATGATGTCTGGATTTACTACGACAGGAGCATCTATTATTAATTTTCCAGAGAAATTTCCTCAAGGTCTTTTATTTTGGCGTTCTTTAACTCATTGGATAGGTGGCTTGGGGATTGTCTTTTTTACTGTTGCTATATTACCTTCTTTAGTAGGCGGATCGGTGAAGGTTTTTGATGCAGAGTCTACAGGCCCTATAAAGAGTAAACTTCATCCGAGGTTGACTACAGGTTCAAAGTGGATTTGGGTAGTTTATATAGTTCTAACCATTATATGTTTACTTTCATATAAAATATGTGGAATGGGGTGGTTTGATGCTTGTAATTATTCTATGGCTACTACAGCAACAGGTGGTTTCGGTACATCGAGTACATCTATAATGGGTTTTCACAAACCTGCGCTCGACTATGCTGTAGCTTTTTTTTGTTTTATTTCTGGTGTCAATTTTACAGTACTTTATGCTTCAGCTACAGGACTAAATATTAAAACTTTATTAAAGAATAGTGAGATAAAGTTTTATACTATTATGGTATTATTCTTTTCAGGTTTTATAGCTTTTGAATTGGTAAGATATAATCACTACGAAATAGAACATGCTATTCGTAGTGCCTTGTGTCAGGTATGTTCTATTATTACAACAACAGGGTGTTTTAGTGATGATGCAGGATTGTGGCCTCATATAACGTGGGTTATTCTTACAGTAGGTATGGTGATAGGTGGCTGCTCTGGTTCTACAAGTGGTGGTGTGAAAAGTATACGAATAGTGATGCTTTTTAAAGTATTGAGAAATGAGTTTAGGCAGATTATACATCCTAATGCTGTGCTGCCTATGAAGATAGATGGCGTTAATATTCCAATGAAACAACGTGTAACTGTAGTATCTTTTATAGGATTATATATAGGTGTAGTGTTTATAAGTGCTTTTATAATGATTATGCTTGGTTTGAATGATATAGATTCTATTACTGTTACTATAAGTTGTCTTAGTAATGTAGGTCCTGCATTTGGCAAGGAGGTAGGTCCTACGCAGTCATGGGCAGCCTTTCCTGATGCTATAAAATGGATGTGTTCTTGTTTGATGCTTTTAGGACGTTTAGAGTTCTTTGGCGTTTTAGTACTGTTTTCTCGAGATTATTGGAAGAATAACTAAAACATATCTTTATAGTATTTTATAAAATGTATTGTTGATAAGATATATTTTATCCTAAATCGAGATTGAAAGTATCTATAAGTAGAGTAAGAGCTTTGTTTTCTCTTTTAAGTTTTTCGAGTGTTTCATATGGTGAAAGGACGGGTATAATCTCGTCCTTTTCTGCTAATCTTATAAGTATATTTATTTTACCATTTCTTAGTTCTTTAGCCATAGTAGAACGTATCCTTGACTTTATAGCCAACAGTTCATTAAGCTGGATATTGTTTTCTGCAAGAACTTGAATTTCAGGGAAAGTAGTAATGGTTGGTGTTATATTCTTCATTCTAGAAGCCAAAGCTTGCATACTTTTAGGCATTCTAGAACACATGGCTCGCCATTGTATTAGCAATTCTTCTTCTGTAAATGTTTCATTATCATTTTTATTAATTACCTCTGCATCTTCTATTATAACATTATCTTTTTTATCATTTTTCAGAAGATGACCAAAAGAATTGCCTATGCTGCTAAGCTGCAAATTGAGTTTTACTTGCTTTGCTGTTAGTTGTGAAGAAGAAACATCTGTACTATTGTTGTTAGAGGAAGAAGGTTTAACCTCATTTGTATGTTTAGTACTCCCAGCTACCTGCAAAACTGTTTTCTGCTGAGTACTAATCACTATTTTTTTAAACAGGCTTTTTAATCTTTTGGGGCTACGCCCCGATGAGGAATCGTCAGTATTATCATCTATTTGCGTTATCTGTGCTACTTCAATGAGTGTTATTTCTGCAAGAAGACGTTTATTAGAGCTTTGTCTATAATTAATATCACATTGATTCATTTTTTCTAATGCTCTGTATAGAAACGTTATAGGACATTTTGATGCCTGATTCTTATAACGTTCCATTTGTTGCTTGCTAACCTCTATTAAGGGCAATGTTGATGTATCTTTTGCCATAAGTATATTGCGTACATGGGCAGCTAATCCGTTTATTATTCTACCGGGATCGAAACCTCTGTTAATAGCATTATTAAGAAGCAGCATAATTTCACTAACCTTATTTTGTAAAGATAGGTCTATAATGTTGAAATAATTATCAATATCTAACACATTAAGATCTTCTGTAACTTTTTGATAAGTTATTTTACCTTGTGAGAAACTTGCTACTTGATCAAATATTGAAAGAGCATCACGCATACCCCCATCAGCTTTTTCTGCAATGACATTGAGCGCACTCTCTTCATAAGTAATATTTTCTTTTTCAGCTACTTTTTCAAGGTGTTTTATAATGTCGGCTACTGACATACGCTCAAAATCATATATCTGACATCGTGATAAAATAGTAGGTAGAATTTTATGTTTTTCTGTTGTAGCAAGAATAAATATTATTTGTGCTGGTGGCTCTTCTAAAGTTTTAAGAAAGGCATTAAAAGCTTGTGATGAAAGCATATGCACCTCATCTATTATAAATACTTTATATTTGCCTATTTGTGGAGGTATACGAGTTTGCTCCATTAGTTCTTTTATGTTTTCTACAGAGTTATTGCTTGCAGCATCTAATTCGAATATATTATAACTTCTTCCTTCATTAAAAGCTTTACAGCTTTCACATTCATTACATGCTTCACCGTCTGAAGCAGGGTGCTCACAGTTTATTGCTTTAGCAAATATTCTTGCAGTAGTAGTTTTACCTACTCCACGAGGACCACAAAAAAGGTAGGCATGTGCGAGTTTTCCACTTATGACAGCATTCTTTAATGTTGTAGTTAAGGAACTTTGCCCTACTACAGAACTAAAAGTAGCAGGTCTGTATTTACGTGCTGATACAATGTATTCGCTCATAATTTATTTCGTCTTATATGTTTATTCTTTTTGCAAATTTATATAAAAAGACTGATTATATAGTCAATCACTATACTTTTTTAAGTCTTAACGAGTTAAAAAAATCTCAGCTTTTTGTAGATCTTCAGGCGTGTCGATACCAATAGTTTCTATATCTGTAATACCTACTTTTATTTTATAACCATTCTGAAGCCAACGCAATTGTTCAAGGCTTTCTGCTATCTCAAGAGGGGATTGTTGTAACTTACTTATTTCTTTCAATACTTCTGTTTTATAAGCATACAGCCCTATATGTTTTAAAAACGGAAAATTAGCAAGCCATTCTTTAGTTTCTTTCCCACGAATGAACGGAATAGGAGAGCGTGAAAAATACATTGCATAATTATTATTATCTAATACAATCTTTGGAGAATTAGGATTTTGTACATCTTCTATTTTACCAAAGCGTTTACCTAATGTAGCTATTTGTGTTTGAGAGTCATCAAAACAATCTATTACTGTTTTTATCTGGCTTGCTTGGATAAAAGGTTCATCACCTTGTATATTTATAACAACATCATATTTTTCTCCTATTTTATCTATAGCTTCACAGATTCTATCTGTACCACTTTTATGCTTATTATTTGTCATAATAACATTGCCATGAAAGCTTTTTACAGCTTCATATATTCTTTCATCATCAGTAGCAACATAAACATCTTTAAGTGCTTTTTTTACCTGTATGTATACACGCTCTATCACCATTTTACCTCCTAAGATAGCTAAGGGCTTCCCTGGAAAACGTGAAGAAGCATAACGTGCAGGGATAATTCCAACAAACTTCATTTTCTATTTATTTTAATTATTATGGAAAACAAAGGTAAAATTTATTTGTGAAATTCCAATATAAATTGTAATTTTGTTTGGTATGAAAGTGGTTTTAATAGGGGCGGGGAATTTAGCTACTAATTTGGGTAAAGCTTTTAAAAAAGCAGGTATAGAAGTGGTGCAGGTATATAGTAGGACTAAGAAATCTGCAAAACTTTTATCAGATATTCTTGTCTGTAATTGGACTATAGATATACAAGAAATAGTAGATGATGCTGATTATTACATTTTTTCTGTAAAAGACAATGTCTTGGAACAATTGATAATAGATGTTTGTTCACATATAAAAACAGGAATTTTTCTTCATACAGCAGGTTCAATGAGTTGTGATGTTTTTAAGAATAAAGTAAATAAATATGGTGTATTCTATCCATTACAAACTTTTTCCAAAAATAGTTACGTTGATTTTGAAAATATTCCTATATTTATAGAGGGAAATAGTATAGAAGTTTCTCAACAGTTAGAAATGCTAGCAAAGAAGATTTCTATAAATGTATATACACTTACAAGTGAGGTGCGACAATATATACATCTATCCGCTGTATGGGTTTGTAACTTTGTAAATCATTGTTATTCAATAGGACAAGATATTTTAGCACAACATGGAATACCTTTTAAAGTTTTATTACCTCTAATATATGAAACTACAAAGAAGGTTAGCTATTTACAACCAAAAGAAGCGCAAACAGGACCAGCTGTTCGAGGTGATAAGAATATTATAGAGAAACATATTAAATTAATGCATGATAATCCTCAATGGCAAGAACTTTATAAAAACTTTTCGCAAAATATTTATGATATGAGCTCTTCTAAAAAAAAAACATTATGATAAATTATAATCTAAAAAAAATTAAAGCTTTAGTTTTTGACGTTGATGGAGTGTTGTCAGCCTCTACTGTTATTATGGATAATAATGGTGAGCCTATACGCACAATGAATGTAAAAGACGGATATGCTATACAATTAGCAATTCGATTGGGGCTTAAAGTAGCTATTATAACAGGTGGTAGGAATGAATATATTAGAAAGCGTTATGCTTATCTTGGAGTGGAAGATATTTATCTTAACTGCTCTGTAAAAATACAATCTTGGAATAATTTTCTTCATAAACATAAATTGCATGCAGAGGAAGTTATTTATGTAGGAGACGATATTCCTGATTATGAAGTAATGCAGCACTGTGGTTGTCCTTGCTGTCCTAAAGATGCTTGCACAGAAATAAAGCAAATATCTAATTATATTAGCGATTTTATCGGTGGCAAAGGTATTGCACGTGATATTATAGAACAAGTATTAAAGGCTCAAGGTAAATGGTTGATGAATGCTAAAGCATTTGGTTGGTAATCCTATTTCAGTTAAAATATATATCCAACATATATATATATATTATTAGTTTAAATATGCATATTAAACTTATCTTGTTATTTTGATTATGAAAATAATTTTAGCAAGTAATTCTCCTCGTCGGCGCGAATTATTAATGGGCTTAGGAATTAAATTTGAAGTAAAAGTATTGCCCAATATATCTGAAGAATATCCTAAAAATCTACCAACTATGGATATAGCTGAATATATAGCATATCTTAAAGCCAAAGCATATAAGGAGAGTATAGAAGAAAACGAATTAATTATTACAGCTGATACTATAGTTATCTTGGGTAATCAAGTATTAGGGAAACCTAAGAATGAAAACCAAGCTAAGTATATGTTACAGTCAATCAGTGGGAAAAAGCATAAGGTAGTAACTGGAGTATGCATAACAACTAATACTTTACAGCGTCACTTCTCAGTATCTACAGACGTTACTTTTAAAGTTTTGAAAGAAAGCGAAATAAATTATTATATACACAAATATAAGCCATTTGATAAAGCTGGAGCATATGGCATTCAAGAGTGGATAGGTTATGTTGGTGTAACTTCTATAAATGGTAGTTACTTTAACGTAATGGGGCTTCCCGTGCAGAGGTTATGGGAAGAACTATGTGAAATAATTTAGTATTAAATTTCATGAAACAAGCATAAGATTAATATAATGAGAATTATGATAAATAAGATTTAACCTGTACGCAGTTCTGCTAACTGTTTATTGTTAATAACTCCAGCCTTGACAAAGTTCCTTTATAGCTCTATTAGCATCTTTCTCGTTTGCATAGAAATCAGATAGACGGTCGTACTGCGCGAGTGAGCGTACAATATTACTAAATATATTATCTGGAACAACCTTACCAAACTTTACCACACTTCTAGCTTACTCTCTAACTTCATTTCATGTGCATTGAAACGTACAAATGTAGCAGCATCATCGGTATGGTAATAATTCTTCAGGTACAAAATGTACACGGGGAATGCTGCATTTTTTTGAACCTGCTTTGCTGTAAGTCCGTATTTCTGTGGAAACTCACGCAGATAATCAATATACGCTTCGTATGTTCCTTGCTTTGCTGCAAGTTCGCCCGCTATATTGCGCCCATTACCACTTAATTGTATATCGTTGGTAAATCTGTGGTAAGTCGCCCTGTCCACCTATGGTGTAAGTTTTGGTAAGTTTGGACATTCAAAAGTACACGGAAAGTGTGTACAAATGCACATACGCCCCTTTACGAAATTAGGCTGTAACCCCTGTTTTACTAAGGAGTTATAGCCTAATTACCTGTATGTTAGTTAATTGCGTTTTATTCTTCTACTGCTGCTTGCGCCGCAGAAAAAAATGATTGAACATCGTGCAGTTAGAGTACTTGTGTAAACAACTTATAGTCTCCATTTCTTGATATTTAATTCATTGTTTTTGCTTTATTATTTGTGCCGGCTGTGAGTTATTTCGTAAAATCGCAAATTTGCCCATTTCCTTTCGTTTCTACCGCTTCGAACGCCAAAGACGATAAAGTAATTGTACTCGATTTTTTAACGGCTTAAAATAGCTATTTTTGCCTTAGACTAATTTTCTTAGGCATCAAGTCGTGCCTCTGCCATGAATATGGGTCGTTGTCGAAATCTACGATGCCAACCCTGTATGTTCGTGTCCATTTGTCAAAGACCGCATAGGTATCATCAGATATCTTTATGTAGTGATAACGGTTGTCCTCTGCTATCAGATAAATACAACCTGTTAGTAGCAACCAGATGATAATTTTAGCTAAGTTATAATATTTATCAGCCATACTTATTTCTTTGCCATTATTGATTATCTTTGAAAAAGAGTTTATGTATTATTGGCTTTAATATAAAGAAAATACCAATGCCTACAAAAAATCCTGCATACATGAGTGCCTGTCCAATACGTATAGCAAATAATTTCTCTACCCAAGCCATAATGAATGAGACTGCAAGAATACAAAGGATAAACACTGCTACCAAAACCAAATTATAAATTCCTTTTTTCATTCCTAATCTTATTATTTATCTTGTTGTATCGTTATTAAAATTTGGAAGCTCTGTGCGCGATTCTGCAAACCGTTCATACAGCATAACAGTTCTCTTAAATTAATTCTACCTAAAATCTTTATAATCCAAAGTCACAACTCCTATTAATCTTCCATCTTCATCAATATAGTTGTATCGGAATTTTAGACCTAACAACTTACATACTTCTGAAAAATTCTTCATTCCAAAGCTGTATTTCCCTTTTGCGTATATTTGTTTCAGCCGTGCCTTCATATTTTTCTTCACGTTATACATTATCTCTTTTTTCTCAGCCTCTTCTAAAAGACTCCAATCTATATTCGTAACATAATTAGTTGTTACAGTCCAATTATAGAACACCATCGACCTTAACTCGGTAACTTTATCAACATGTATAGGACATTGCTGATTTATGGTACGACATATATCAATCCATTGCTTTTTATAATAACCTTTCTATTGTGCCGTCATATGGACTTGCGAGAAGGAAAGCAAAAAACACATAGAAGCTATAAATAACAAAAGTATTCTCTTCATACATCAAAAACTAATAATGCCTTTTTCATCGTTACTACAAATCAAAATTGTTCATATTAAATGTTACCTCGTCCCTGTCTTTGTCGTTATACATCCATGCTTTACCAGTTCTTTGGTCAAACTCTATCTTTATTGAAAGATTTTTCCCATCGCCACCTGGCTGTGGTATGACTTTCTTATACATCAGCCGTTGTATGTCATTGTTGGTAAATGTAAAAAACAGATTTCTGTCCTCTTCGTTAAAAGAACATCTTGCAACTAATATGTATCTTATCTGTGTACCTACAAACGTATCAAACCTTTCTTGCTTTATTTGGAAATAAAACCTATTTTGCTGTTCTACATTCTTGGTCTTCACTTGGATATAATAAAATACATTATTCTTGGATGCAACAAGGTCTATGCCCTCATCAACCATCATGTTATTGACGTTATAGCCATGAAAAAGCAACTCGCCCATAACGACACATTCTCCACCTTTACCCATATAGTTTGTATCTACTATAGGGGTATTAGGGTTGTTTATAGCCTTTGCTTTCTTCCTTGATTTTGAGTAATAGGGACTTGAATACCGAAGATATGGATCCGCACTATTCTTATCTGCTTTCAGTACGTCTTCAACTCGTTTTGCTATTTCATTTTCTGTTATAAACTTTCCCTCTTCATTCTCATTTCCAAAAAGACCGACCTCAAATTTTTGAACATAGTAAGAAATAATATCTTTCCGCTTCTTTTTGATTGCATAGGTTTTAATGATATTTTCAAGGATGTCGTTAATGGTTATCTCATCTAAGTTTTTCATAAGTCAAGGCTGTTTGAAAGTTATTTGTTCATTTTCTCATACACTCTTATCAATCGCTCTTTCTCCTCCAGCAACGCCTCAAGTGACTTGATACGCTCCTGCATCACAGCCACGTCCGCCAACGTTACATTAGTGGCATTGCCGTGAACGCTGCTATTGTCTCCTGTAACGATACTTCCATTATCCGCTTTGATTATCTTGGTAGCACGAAGCATTTCACCCTCACCTCCACTAAGAAGCCAATCTCCTGACAAATATTCGCATTTTGAATATATTAGCTCTATATCGAAAGAGTTGCGACCTAACCATGTGTTTATGGTTTGTGGCTTTATTCCCAACTTTGCTGCAAATTTAGCCTTATTACCATTAGTATAGTAATTTACAAGGCTTTCAAGAATGTCTTTCTTTTCCATATTGTAAATGTTAAATAATTCAAAATGAATACACAAAGTTCGCAATATGCTTGTTGTTTAAAAGCAGAATGAATATCTTTGCACTATAAAGTTAAAATTATAAATTGACATATCAAAACAATGGTAAGAAAAAGTTTATCAAAACAAATGTACGAAATGGCAGTCGGTGCGGAAATAGAATTTCCTGTTGAGCGAATTAGTACTGTTCAGAGTATTGCCAGCACATCAGGTTTGCGATACGACCGCAAATATACCACTGAGACCGATAGAGTAAAGCGAGTTATCAAAGTTAAACGATTAAAGTAAATAGTTATGAAGAAGTATTTTTCAATCTACAAGAATTGGCGCAATTACGTATTGTTTGCCATCTTCACCGTCTCACTATTCTTTTTGTTTAGTGATACCAACAATACGTTGATGTTATTATTGACAAAAACTTTTGCTTTAGTCGGCTTTGCTGCTTTCTACAAACTGTTCAAGCACTGGGATAGTCTCGGCAAGATTAAGGAACTGTCAGACTTGGCAAAAGAAGAGGATTAAGCTATGGTTCAATTAGTATTCTCTGACAAGGTGGTTTCATACGACACGTTTATGAACGACTTAGCTGCTCGTTTAGCTTCGTTTTTACAGCAAGACAGGAATGAGCCTGAAATGATAAGCCAACGAAAAGCCTACAGTATGTTCGGACGTGGCAATGTTGACAGGTGGCGTAAGAAAGGGTTGATACATCCATATAAGAGACCTGGCAAGGTAGAATATTCCACAAAAAGGCTAAGAGTACTTCAGCGCACAGAGCAAGACTACTTCGAGTAGTCTATTAGGCTCGGTAGTGTACGCAGGGCACGCTCGATAAGTGGAGATTTGGGTCGAATGAGGAATTGGTGCAACTCCAATCCGAGCCACAACGATTTTATAACAAACAAAATTAATAATTATGAGTGAGACTATCAATCAAGCAAAACATCTGCAATCACTTTCCGCAACAGAAGTGGTGCGTGATGAGTATGTACGCTCCCAGTTTATCAATGTCTATGACATGATATGGAAGCAAGGTGGAGAAGCTGCCTATGAACGAGAAGCAATCAACTTCAATAAGCAGTTGAGAGATAACGAGAAATTGCGTAAGTGTACTGGTATATCGGTATTCTTTGCATTCATAGACCTCGCTGTACGTGGTCTATCTTTGGAACAAGGCACACAGGCATTATGTTACCTCTTACCTCGTAACCATAAGGCTGGTGTAAATCCACAGAATGGTAAGGATATGTGGGAAAGTCGCTGTAATCTTACCATTTCAGGCTATGGAGAATTAGTGCTTCGTGCAAGAGCAGGGCAAATTAGACATGCTGATAATCCTGTTATTGTGTATGAGGGTGATGAATTTTCTTACGGAGAAACGGACGGACACAAGTATGTAAACTATCGTTGTAATCTTCCTCGTACATCTGAGAAAGTCATTGCTTGCTTTATGAAAATAACACGCATAGATGGGAGCGTAGATTATTCTGTAATGTTGAAGGGTGATTGGCAGCGCCTTGCCAATTATTCGGCAAAGAATAATGCTTACTATGATCAGCACACACATCAACGTGTAGAAAAAGCCAACGAGCTTTATTCTTCTGTTAATGGTCAGATTGATACAGGTTTCCTTATGGCAAAGTGCATCAAACATGCTTTCAAGTCTTACCCTAAGATTGCTATCGGTAAGGGTACACAGTTCGAAAGTGATGTTATTGATGGCCCAACAAAGGACTTCGATCCATACGGAGGCGTAACGGAAACAGAAACAGAACCAGAGTCCCAGCCTCATACTGAGCAAGCAGAAGAAGAGAGTTTCGCTGTCCCACAAGATATGTCGGCAGGTGTAACCATTGACCCTGTTTCGCAGGGAGACGATGACGATACGTTCTAACGAATGCCATCAGATATTTGTAAACAATGTAAAGATGTACGACAACAAATCAATGGTTTGTACTGTCACAAATTAGATAGATATATGGAACACACTAAAATACCAATGTGTGATCCCTTAAAAACAAAAGATATGAATAACGAACTTACAATAGTAAAACAAGAAAATATTGCGCAGATTGTGCAAGCTGCACCGCAATCATACAAGGATAACACCCTGTCGCATGATAAGTGTGTTGAGGCTGGACAGAAGTTACTTAGCCTCATCGAGCAGAACGGTGGCAACATGACTGATGAACTCGATCAAGCAGCAGCAGTGTTCATTGAAAAAGCACGTAAAACGGTTAAGAAGATGAACGAACGTCGTTCTCCAGTTACTAAGTTGTTCGACCAGATACGCACGGAATTTACCGTTATTGAGAACGATATTGACCCAACGAAAGCTAATACTGTATCTTACAAGTTGCAGCAGCTCCGTAATACCTTTGCAGCAAAGAAACGTGCAGAAGAAGAGAAACGCCGTCAGGAAGAACTTGCAAAACAACAAGCTGCTCAAGCTCGTGAGCGTTTTAAACTCGACATTGAGGATAACCTAAAGGTTCAGTTCCAGTCTGAACTCAACAAGAATGTCAATGCACTAAAAGACATTGACAATGCGGTTACTCTTGAGAATTACGAGAAGTCATTTAATGAAATCAGTACATACTCAACCAATTTATCTCCTGTATGGATTAACAACCTACGAGCTACTGTACGTGCGCCTTATAACATTACAGCTGCCGAGGCAGAAGCTATAGAAATGGGCATTAACCATAGTCTGTGTAAAAAGTTCAAGGAGCAGTACGGCTTTGAAATAGGAGAAATGAAGACTTATATCCTTGACCGTCTTCCATCAAAGAAAGCTAACCTCGAACAAATTGCAAAATCTAACGAGGCAGAGGCTGCACGACTCAAAGAGGAAATGCAGAAGAAAGAACGTGAGGAAGCTGCTCGATTGGAACAAGAACGTATGAAGCGTGAGGAGGAAGAACGCAAACAAGCTGAAATGAAGAAACAAGCAGCCGAAATGGACGGCTTATTTGCGGGGCAGGCTACTATGGCAGCATATCAGCCTAAGACAAAGGTAACTAAGAAGCTGCATCTACTCAATCCTGAAGGTATTCTGCCTGTTATCACAATGTGGTTGAGCCATGAGGGATGCAAAATGTCTATTGATGAGCTTGCTAAAATATTTAAGAAGCAAATCACTTTCTGTGAGAAACAAGCTAACAAGGAAGGTACCTTCATTCAGGACGAAAGTGTCGAGTACATTGACAATGTAAAGGCAAAGTAATATGAACCATAATCCCGATACATACTATAACCGCTGTGAGGTCAGTAACTCAGACCTCACTGCACTCAAAGAGGTAATGCACCCACGACCGATGTTCGGAGATAGAGAGGCTGCTTTCCGTTTCGGGACACTGGTTGATGCACTGATAACAGAACCTGATAGAGTAGATTACTATCATCTTACTGTTGATGATGTAGAATATACTGATGATGAGTTCAGACACGCAAAGGAAATGCAACGCTCACTTAGGCTGGAAGCGCAGAAAGACCCCTTCTTAGCAAAGGTCTTGGAATTATCTGACACACAAAAGTGCATGGTAAACAAAGGACAGCAGTTCTTTTATTGCGAGTTTCCATTCTCTCTCAATACTCGTTGCAAATGGGACTGGTGGCTTCCAGCGTTTCACTTCGGAGGAGACTTAAAGACAACCTTTGCCTCATCTCAACAGGAATTTGATGAGGCTGTAGATTTCTTCGACTGGGATAGAAGCCGTGCATGGTATATGGATATAGCACATTCTGATAAGGACTTTATCTATGCTATCTCAAAAAAGAACTGTAAAGTATTCAAAAAGTTCATCAACCGTGGTGATGCAATCTACCAACATGGACGTGAGAAATATGAAGAACTGGCTTTTGCCTATTGGTGTATGAAGCCTAAAAACAATTAATATGACTACAACTTTAAAACATCATCTCCGTATTGAGCCTTATTCTTATCAAGCTGAGGGTATTCGTTTCGGTCTTGAAAACAAACGGATACTTATCGGTGATGAGCCTGGTCTTGGCAAAACGTTGCAGTCTATCGGCATTGTAGATACCGCTAACGCATATCCCTGCCTCGTTATCTGTCCGTCTTCTCTTAAAATCAATTGGCAAAGAGAGTTTGAGAAATTCACAGATAAGTCCGCCCTCGTGCTTGATAATAGTGTACAGACTACTTGGGGGTATCTGTTGAAGATGGGAGTGCATAAGGTTGCAATCGTCAATTATGAGAGTCTTCGCAAGTACTTTGTTTGGGATATTAAAGGTAATCGAAAGTCTTTCCGACTTAAAGATGTTGTTTTCCACCCTGCTATTAAGGTCTTCAAGTCAATCATCATTGACGAAAGCCACCGTGTAAAAGACCCATCTGCACAACAGACAATTTTTACAAAAGGTCTCTCAGTTGGTAAGGAATGGATAACACTCCTTTCAGGAACTCCAGTAGTTAATCGTCCCGAAGATTTGATAGCGCAGCTCTCAATAATGGGTCGTCTTAATGAATTTGGTGGACGTTCTCAATTTGTTGCCGATTATTGCACCGACCCAAAGGATAAGGATGCTACACCAGCCGTACCTCTATCAGAACTAAGCAACAAACTGTATAGCTCATGTATGATACGCAGAGAAAAGGCAAAGGTGCTGCCTCAACTTCCAGACAAGACACGCACCGACCTTTATGTGGATATATCTAACAGAGAAGAATATAACACGGCTGCTACAGACCTTGTTGCATACCTAGAACAGTACACGGAGTGTACCGACTGGGAGATAAGACGAAAGATGCGTATGGAGGCTCTTGTTAAGTTTATGACGTTGCGTGCGCTTGCCACAAAAGGAAAGATTGCACAGGCTATTGACTTCATCAGCACATTCCTTGAAAGTGGTAAGAAGCTAATAGTGTTCTGCTCTCTCCATGAGATTGTCGATGAGCTATGTAAGGCGTTTCCAAAAGCCGTAACGGTTACAGGTCGTGATAGTGCTGTAAACAAACAAGCTGCTGTCGATGCTTTTCAGACTGGCGAAAATACACGCCTCATCATCTGTTCTATCAAAGCTGCTGGTGTTGGACTTACCCTTACCGCTGCTTCGGACGTAGCTTTCTGTGAATTGCCATGGACAATGGCAGATTGTTGTCAATGTGAAGACCGTGCGCACCGTATCGGGCAAAATGATAATGTAAACTGTTATTATCTGCTCGGTCGTGGTACAATCGACAATACTATCTACTCTCTTATTCAGCGCAAAAAGTCTATCGCTAATGAGATTATGAACTCAGAAGATGATATTCCTACTGATGAAGTGTACTTTGACGAATTGGTTTCATCTTTCTTGAACAAATGAAATGGAAATATGCAAAACCGATATGGAGAAAATTATCAAGTACTTGGAAGATGCTGCCAGTCTGTATGATAAGACGAAAGGACAAAGATACGTTTCTCGTGCATGGTGCATCAGACAACTAATAACGAAACTTAAACGCAAATTAGTATTAACTTTTAATAATAAGCAAAATGACAAAAAATGAAATTCTATCAGAGGTAATGGACACAACCGACCTCACACGCTCACAAGCTGTCAAGGCTTATGAAGCAATCATCAATGCTATCAAGAAGTCACTCATTAAGGGTGAAGATGTTACTCTTCGTGGGTTCGCTACTCTAAAAGTAGTACACGTGAAAGAACGTGTGTCAGGACTGCATGGAAAGAAGACGGTTATCCCTGCACACAAGACTGTAAAGATTAAGGCGTGTCAGAAATTGAAAAAACTCATAAACAAATAATGACACTCGAAGAAATGATAGCAAAGAAAAAGGCTACCACTCGAAAGCGTCCGTCCGATGAGGAACACCGCATACAATGTTCTTGTGTGCGATGGTTCAACCTCAAACACAGGAAACTAAAAGGAAGACTATTTGCAGTCCCTAATGGTGGTAAACGTGATGCGCTTACTGGTGCAAAACTAAAAGCTGAGGGCGTTGTGGCTGGGGTGGCTGATTTAATACTCCTTGTTCCTAATAGATTTTATGGGGCATTGCTTGTTGAAATGAAGACTCTGACAGGTAGACAAAGTAAATCGCAAAAGGACTGGGAGCAAATCATTACCTCTGAGAGAGATTATAAATACGTGGTTTGTCATTCTCTCGATGATTTTATCAGAGAAGTTGACGACTACTTAAAATACTATGGTTGATTAAAAATGGGTCGTGCATTAAAACAAGGTCTTGAATACTTCCCTTTTGATATAGATTTCTTTCAAGACATCAAGATCAGAAAGTTAATCCGCTATCAGGGCGGTAAGTCTATAACTGTGTACACTCTCCTACTCTGTATTATATATCGTGATGGGTACTACATTCGGTGGGATGAAGAGTTGCCTTTCATAATATCGGAGCTATCGGGTTATGATGAGGCGTATATACAGGAGGCAATCAAATGCTGCTTGGCAGTGGGGTTATTCAATAAGCAACTCTTTGAGTCTGATAAAGTACTTACATCAAAAGGAATACAAGAGAGGTATATGAATATCAATAAATCTTGTAAGCGTTATGCAAGTGTCAATGTCTACAGCTGCATGTCAGAAAAGGCAAATAGCAAGCATTTCGAGAAAGTTAAACTTGTAAGTAAGGACACTACCGATATATCAACAATAAAGGTTTCAACACTCGATGAGGAAATAGATGAAATGAAATCGTCAGAAATATGGTTGGATAGTATGCAGAACCTCCACCACATGAATGTAGATGAAATCAAAAACAAACTTGATGACTTCAAACTTCAATGTGTTGCTGATGGTAAAACATCACACGACAATATCAATGACGCAAAAAAACATTTTAATAACTGGTTAAGAATTGTAACAAGCAATGATAAAGTTAGAACCGACTGCAAAGCTGGACGTAGAGGAAATCTACTCAAGACTGATGAAGAAAAAACATATTCCAACTCGTTTTAGATTACCCTATACAACAGAACAAGTTTATACTATGCTATATGCTTCGTGCAAGGCTGAGGTTAATGCTCGTATGCGCAAGTTCATGTTGTCTGATAAGTATAAGCAACACCTTTGGGATATATCTAAATGGCTCACTTCTACTGATTGTACATTCGGTCTGTTTCTCTCAGGCAATAAAGGCAATGGCAAAACAACTATCGTTAAAGCCCTGCAATCACTTTACGCCTATATTCATTCAGATGAAACCTCACACACAGAAAAAGAATTGTACGAGTTACCATACAAAGGCTTTGTGATTATCACGGCAAAAGAACTGGTGCAGTATGCCAAAGCATCCGCTAATCCAACTAAAGAGAATGCAGAGGCTGTAGCGTATTTCAACAAGATAAGGAATATAGAAGTCTTATGTATTGACGACCTTGGTGCAGAAGCACGTGAGAGCCTCCACTATGGAGAAATCATAACGGCAGTTACCGATATTATCCATCATCGCTATCAGGAACAATTCTGCACCATAGCAACTTCTAACTTGTCGGGAAAGGAGATAGGAAAATATTACGATGAACGTCTTGCTGACCGATTAAGAGAAATGGCACATATCGTAAACTTTGATAATGAACCGTCTTTTAGAACTAACAACGTATGAACAACATTAAAAACGACTATGCCTATTGTTCTGGTATCGCCTGTGCGCTTCGCCAGACGTGCCAAAGGTATCCTCCTGATGCTCGGTTGTATTAATTTTTTGGCTCTTATCGCAGAAGATAAGAAAATACAAACAAACCAGTACTTGCTATTCCTACAATTGACTGGGAGCAAAAATTATTAAACAATTTGAAAAGGGATAAAACAATGACTATGGAAAAGAAATATAGATTATTATGGAAATGATAACATCAGCAACGATTTTCAAAGCATTTGACGGGACAATTTTTGAGTCAGAAATAAAATGCAAAGAATACGAGAAAAAGAGAAAAGACTTTTTGAATAACCTTAATTTCTTCGAAGTAAAGTATTCGCCAGATTTGAATGAGACTGGACTTTTTACAAAAAGTTTATTCGTAGCTGTTTATTCAGAAAGCGGATTTAAAAAAGAAATCGTGATTAACTATTGTATCAAAAAATTTGGTTATTTAGAAAAAGGCGTACAAGGGCATAGATTTCAGACTTATTTCGATGTTTACCCAATAAGTTTTGAAAAATACACGAAAGGTATAATAGAAAATTGGCGTGGAGATAAACGGCATATAAAGAAAATTTACCTTAGTCCAACTGAATTTGACGAGTTCAAAGGTGTTGAAAGGTTTGATTATATGAAAGAATGGGGATTTAAGTAAGTAGCATTATGAATACAAAAATAAATTAAGACAATGGAAAAGAAATACAGACTATTGGAGAACGACACTAAGGTGGTAGGCGGCAAAACTTTGTACAGAATCGAGGCATTGAGGGACTTTGCCGATGTGCAGAAAGGGGACAAAGGCGGCTATGTGGAAAGTGAAGAGAACTTGTCTCATGAGGGTAATTGTTGGGTATATGACAACGCTTGGGTATATGGCTATGCTCGGGTATATGGCAACGCTCAGGTATATGGCTACGCAGTGGTATATAACTATGCTCAGGTATTTGGCAATGCTCGGGTATCTGGCAACGCTCGGGTATCTGACAACGCAGAGATATTTGGCAATGCTCGGGTATCTGACAACGCAGAGATATATGGCAATGCTCGGGTATTTGGCAATGCTCGGGTATTTGGCTACGCAGAGGTGTATGGCTACGCAGAGGTGTATGGCGATGCAGAGATACGCTCCACAAGAGATTACGTGGTTTTAAAAAATATATGGTCAAGTGGTCGTTATTTCACTTACACACGCTCTAATAAGATGTGGAAGGTAGGCTGCTTTTACGGTACAGGCGAAGAACTCATTGCAAAGGCTTATAGGGATAGTGAGGTAAGCGGACGTGAATACGAGCGTGTCGTGAGGTATGTGGAAGCGATGTACGCTGACTTGGAAAATGATGAGAGGCAAGAAGCTAAAAAATAAACATACAAAAAGACGATGAGAGAATATCTATATTGGGAAAAAGGAATAAATCTTCTGTATACAATTAGTGCCTTTATCTGTATTATTGGTTGTGTGAAAGTGTATTTTCACTTGATAACGGATAGTGATAAAACAGGGAGAATTGCATTTAAGTGGTTAGGCATGAGTTTTCTGTTATTCACTATCGCATTTATCCTATCAGTAATTTATACTTATTTTTTGAAATAAGTAAAAAAGTATGAATAATCAACTTAAATAAGTAAAGATAATGAAAAAACGAGAAATACTTTTTCGTGGGTGGAACGAGAAAAATAAAAAGTGGTTGTACGGCTACTACTTCGCATATAAAGGTTATCATTTTATATCCCCAGATGTGTTAAAGGACTTCTCAATCCCTTTAGATGAATATCTTGTGGACGCTGACAGCGTAGGGCAATACACAGGGCTGAAAGATGCGAAAGGGGTGAAGATATTCGAGGGGGACGTCATAGTTGATGAGTCCTACCCCTACATCATACAATACCATGAAGAATATTCACAGTTTGTTGCTGTGCCTAAACCAGACGTTACAATAGCATTTTATCAGCAATGGGTTAATGAGCGCGGATTGGTTGTCATCGGGAATGTGTATGAGGACAAAGAACTAATTGAAACAAAATAACATGAATAATAAGACAAACATAGAAAGGAGAATAAAGATATGACAAACAACGGTATGCCAATTTGCATGGCAGAGGAATATTGGGCAAACTCCCAGTTCTCAATAGTGAGATACTATGGTAGGATAACCATTAACCGAAAGATGTACGTCATCGTTAATACGGTCTTGACATATTCGCATTGTCCGCCATGGCTGCAAGGAACGGAAAGGAAATGGTAATAGAACCCGGTGAGCCGTGCGACCTCGTAAGAGAAGACTTCATCAAGTATTACAAGAAACTAAAGCGTGATAGGTTTATCGCTATTCTGAAAGAGCATTCTTATGCAAGTGCAGAGGAACTGAAAACGATAATGGAAGAAAAGATTAAATATTAACTTATAAATTATGCAAACAACAGTATTAAAAGAAGTAATTGCGTTCCTGTTTGGACGCAAGTATTATGCAAACATCGTAGCAACAAAGGGAACTTGCAAAAAAGAACTCTGTTCTTACATCTTCAAAAGCAGGGAGGAAGCCGACAAGCATAGAGCAGACTTGCAAACAACGCTCTCATTCCTCTTCATTGAAACAGTTTCTTTTCGTTCTCGTAAAGAGTATTAAGAGATAAACCTAAGTTGTCGGTTATGTATAATATATTTGCGTTATGGTAACAATATTCAATAAAATACAGAACTGGTATAGGTCTTTACGTCTATTCGTTATACTTGACCCTGCCGACAACTCTGTAACGTTATCAAAGCATCTTTTCAACCACATTCGTAATAATTCGGGTGTAGCTGAAAAAGCCACAGTTTTTGTATTCCGTATATCTGATACTGGTTTATTTGGCTTCATGCTCAATCCTGACATAGACAAGCCAACACAACTATGCGACATTCAGTATAACGGTAAATACAAGTGTATAGGATTTGAAACGCTCAATCCCTCTGTTGGGCGTATTCTATACGACTACGGACTGTCTGCCCAGCACTGCTACAAACTGTCTGTGTCGTCGGTAAAAACAACAAATGGAAAGCTATTTTACCAAATAGATAAACCAAGCAAGTAATATGATAAAGGAAATTAAGTATAACGGACTTACAACCACCCCTCCAGACAACTTGTGTCCTGATGGTGATGCTGCCTTCTTACTTAATATTGTGCCTGAAGATGGTGCATTGAAACCAGTGTTGCCGCCAAAGACGGTCATGGAGTTACAGGCAAATATGCGTATCGTCTATATACATAAGTCCTCAGCCTACAAGAATTATATCATACATGATACCGAAAGAAATAAGCTGGTATGGACTTCTAATGGTAAGGAGTTCACAGATTTGTATGATTTAGACACAAAAGAATTGCATAAAGTTATTGGTGTTGGTAATACGCTTATAGCCCTTACAAGTATTGGTATGTTATACTTCCTTTGGAAAAGTGATACTTCTGGTTATCATTTACTTGGAAATGATATTCCTGAGTTATCTTTATCTTTTGGGTTACAAGGGGAAATGAAGCGAACTGATAAGTTTACAATAAATTTTGCCAACCTAGCAAGCTATTGGCACGATGATAAAAGATTAAAGCACTATCATGAGTTTTCAGCCGAAAACAAGAAAAAAGTATCTTCACAGGTTCTTGCTAAAGTAAACAAGTTTATAGCTGATGAGTCCACAAATAAAGGAAGATTCCTATATCCTTTTCTTTTGAGATATGCATATAGACTATATGATGGTAGTCTCACCAGGCATTCAGCACCTATACTAATGGTTTGTTCAACCAGTTGCGCACCCATTGTGACGTGTAATTTTATATATCCGGTAGGAGAACTTGCGGAAACTGCCAACCTTCGTGTCATAGGTATGTTACATCAACTCGACTATGCTGTTATCAATGAAAGCGAATTGAATTTGCTTAAGAATTGGTCTGATATAGTTAAGTCAGTAGACATATTTATTTCTAAGCCTATTTATACTTACGACCAAAACGGAGAGTGCGATAAAATCTATTGCGAGCAAGAGTACGAAAATGAGGATTTGGGATATTCTGTTTGTAAACATATCAATCAAATATTCGACACAGCTAAATTTCCAGTACGCTATCAAATGAAAAATATGAACGAGCTTTTTTATAATTCCTTTTTTGAATTTAAAATTAATCGCAGTTTGGATTATATTATCGGAATTCCAATAAGAGATACATCTATTATAAAAGAGGAGATTAGAAATTGTTCTAACTTTTATTTCCTTAAAAGTATTAAGGTTGAGCAACTAACAACGACTCGTACAATAATCGACATAAAAGAAGATTATTTGCAGTCGCTTGTTACTCGTGAGGTTATGACTGATGATTATGACAGTCACGATAACTTAATCCCGAAGAATGCGCTTGTCTATAACTCACGTGTAAACCTCACCAATGTAAGGAAAAGGTTGTTTGAAGGTTTTAATGCTGTCTCTATGTTGCCTTTTACAGATGGAAATGTAAAAATAATCAACATATATAGACCTTCTACTACTGAATTTGATAAAAAAATCGTGCTTTCAGTTTATATATATATTAGGCAAGGTGGAAAGGAAATAGTCGTTCATGGTAAAGCAGGGGTATTAGGATATGGTTCTCCCATTTTCTTTATATATTACCCAAATGTGAATGCTTATAAAGCTGTTTTGGAATGTTACGACTATAATGACGATTCGAGAATATTCTACGAAATACCGTTAGAACGACATGCTTTCCTAAATGGTTCTTTCTATTTCGGAGGATTTAGAAAAATAATAAAGGATGGTGTTCCTTTATGTTTCGCAGAATGGGGAAAAATATCGGGGCGAGTTTCTCCTACTCCTACTGTATCTAACGATAACGAACGTACAATAGATATTTCAAACAAAATATACACATCGGAGATAAACAACCCTCTCTATTATCCATTATTAGGCATAAATACTGTTGGGACAGGTAAGATTTTGGGTATATCGACTGCTGCAAAAGCTCTTAGTGAAGGTCAATTCGGACAGTTCCCATTATATGCGTTTACAACAGAAGGAGTTTGGGCTTTAGAAGTATCAAAAACTGGGACATATACAGCACGACAGCCCATTACTCGTGATGTGTGTCTTGATGCAAAGTCGCTCACGCAGATTGATTCTGCTGTCTTGTTTGCCACAAATAGAGGAATAATGATGATACAAGGTTCTCAATCAACGTGTATATCCAATATTCTTAATGGAGATAATTCGGTGTCTGTTCTGAACTTACCAAAAATAGATAAAATTTTAGAGTTCGCAGGACAAAACAAAGGATCTTTGCAGATTCTTCCTTTTATGGAGTTTGTTCAGGACTGCCGTATGATATACGACTACAAGCATCAGCGTATTATCGTGTACAATAATAGCAAGGACACAAGTACTAATAAGTCCCGATGCAACTACGCTTATGTATGGTCGATGAAATCAAAGCAATGGGGTATGATGCAATCAAACATAGCAAATAGTGTAAATGCTTACCCTGATGCACTGGCAGTAACTGATAATGGTTGTCTTGTAAATTTCTCTGATGAGTCTGATGACACATATAAAAATATTGTCATATCTCGCCCTATAAAACTTGACGCATTCGATATACACAAGTCTGTTGATACCATTATACAACGTGGTATATTCCATAAAGGACACGTAAAATCGGTATTGTTTGCTTCTAATGATTTGTATAATTGGATTCCTGTATGGTCTTCTGCAGACCATTACTTGCGAGGGTTTAGAGGTACACCGTATAAGTACTTGCGTATAGCTTTACTTGCTGAGCTTACGAAAGGTGAAGGTATTACTGGTTGTTCTGTACAGTTCGCTCCACGTCTGAACAACCAACCACGATAGTTTAAGTTAGTTATTACTAAGGTTAAGATTGTTATTCATGGAAAAAGGCAGGGCTACGTGATGTAACTCTGCCTTTGCTTTTTACCACGGCTTTAGTTTCCGCCTTATCTTTCCAGTTCTTGACACAAGTGATGTCCGTATCTTTGTTTTCAGTTCGTCCACTTTATCTATCCAGTGTCCAGTACTCGCAGGAAGCGTGATGCTCATCCAGTCTGCAAGAACTCTACAAATCAAAAACTCATGTATCAAATGCTCTAACATCTTAACGGTGGTCATAGAGAATGTAGACGGTAAGGATAGACATACCTTGTACTCATCAGGTTCTACGAGAATATCATTAAGCGTCTGTTCCGTATCTGGTATATCTTCCTTTGCATATGGAAATAGTAACTCAACACATTCAGAATGGGCTAAATTTAGGACTCGTGTAACACGATCCACATTACCGTCTTGTGCAATATCAAACACCTGATGCTTCGTGTGTTCCTCATCCTGTGGCATAATATCAGCCTCAACGAAAGAGTAATTACTCGCATCATACAACAACTCGGCACGTTTGAATGTAAGCGTTACCAATTTGTTACTTTTTTCAGCTGTGTTCTGATTTTGGCAATATCCCATATTACAGAAGATTAGTAGGTAGGACGTGTAGGACGGCTGCGCTTATACAAAGCACGCTTTACATTCTCCAGACTAACCTTTGAATGGCTTGCATACGTTTCTGCGTCTTCCTTGTTGGTTATGGCAAACCAGTCTGCAAGTGCCATATCAACCAAATACGAATGTATGCCATTACCTAAGCTATCTGCTGAAGCATTGTTGTAGTTAGATGGTAGTCTAAATGTAAGAGTAAGCTGTCCGCTATTATCAATCTCACTTTGCATACGGTTATTGCTTGTGGTCTTATCTTCAGACAGATATTCGCCAAGCAGACTTTTGAGGGACGAAAAAGCATTGGCAAGTGAACGGCGTACCTGATAGCTGTTCTCATCATCATCACTTGCTTGCATATTCGATGCTGCCTCATAAGTCTTCTTACCCTCAGCCTCACGTGCCTGTCCTGTTAGATAGGCTTTGTTCTGAATGTCATAGATAAGCTCTTTAACCTCTTCCGTTATAACGAGGTTCTTCTTGTTTTCTGCCATATCATTTATATAATTAGATGAACTATTCGTATGTTGGACGTATCGGCTTCTTCTTAAAATAAGCCTTACGCAGAATATCTTCCATGTCGGTTGCAGCAGATTTCGCATAACTTTCTGCTTCTTTCTTATTTGTGAATGTATACCACTTACTCGTGATATTCATAACAAAGAAGCTGAATAGGCTACGCTGCATACTCTCTTTCAGGTTTTCATCGAAAGAGTTAGATAATTCTAATCCCAATGTGTATAGGTCGCTTACCTCCTGTTCTATTCCAAGTACTTTCTTTAAGCTGCCTGCAACCATATTCTTGCTCTCATTCCAAAAGCGTTCAAGCATTGCTTTATCTTCATCAGTTGTGAAGATGCGGTCGTAAGCATCTTCGTCATTTTCCATCTTGGCACCAGTATAAGAGGTTGTCTTTGCAACTTCATTATAAACTTCTCCCTTAGCTATTTGAAATTCAATACTTTTCATGTTACCATTTTACGATATTATAGTTAATGCCTATACCAATATATGGTTGTAGGCTGTTTTTACCAATACCATAGCCTACTTGCACCCCCACCCCCCAATGCTTCTCTTTGCTTTTGAAATAATGATTGACAACGTTCGTTTTGTTGTACACAAAGATGCTATCTACCTTTGGATTGTAGCCACTTACCCATACTTTATATGTGCTGTCCTCGTAAACCTTTTGTGTGATTGGTATCACTACTTTTACGCTATCAGGAGTACTTTTGATGCTACTGTCAGTCGGCATTATATAATTTCCGTCAGAAGTTGTATTATTTAGAATATATTTTTTATCAGAATGTGTATTTTCGCAGCTAACAGGGAGTGTTACGGTATCATATCTAAGTACGGTACTATCTTTTGGTACAGGCAAATAGTACGGTATAGTATCTTGAAAATGGATAGTATCTGTTACCTCGTTCAATTTCGGTAGAGGTAACTTGTAATATCGGTACAAGAAATAATAGATAATAGCAAACATACCTATAAGCAAACATCCTATAGATACTAATGCTTTTGTAAAAGTATTTTTCTTTTCCATAATGATAAGTTTATAGATTAGAATACTCTTCTTTTGCGTTGAAGCATGGACACGCCTTGATATATTCAAACGGTTCTATCTTGTCATTTTTGTTAAGGTCTGGCGAAAAGTCCCTATGCCCTTGAATGATAGCGTTTGGATATTTCTTATGCAACATCTTTAACAGCGAGCGCAAGCTTGCTTTCTGCTCGTCCGTGCGGTTGTCAGTGGGTTTGCCATTAGTATCAATGCCACCAATATAAGCAACATTGATAGAAACAGAATTAAAGCCCTTAACGCCATTGCTGACTTTGGTCTCATCAAGAAGTTGTGTAATCTTGCCATCTGGCGACACCACATAATGGTAGCCTGGGTTCTTCCACCCTTTACGCTTAAATTCCTTACGCAAACCATCAATGGTTTCTGTCTGATGACTTGCTGTACAATGTACTGCTATAAATTTAATTATTCTCATCACTTTTATCCTCCATTGTAAATTTAGAAAGAGCAGCTGCACCTGCTGGTACACCTATCAAGTACGGATATATTATAGACCACCAGTAAGGTTCTATCGCCCCACCTGATACAAGTGCCGTATGAATGGCTAACGCTGTTGCGCTGATAGCCAAACTTATTTTGATTATTTTCTTAAAGAAAGATGGAGTCTTAGCTTTCCACCTATATCCCCATTCCCTAAAACTCATTTTTAACCTCCTGCTTTGCACCAAGCTCTGTTACCTTGTTTTGAATATCATTTACTTTATTCATCAGCTCTTTCATGTTTGTTTCATATTTATCTGTCTGTCGCTGAAACATTACATGATCATCATTTACCTGAACTTCCAACATAGAAATGCGTGAATTTATTTGAACCCAAGCTCCGAAGAATGCGATAGCTACGGTCAAAAACACACCTATCAATGTGTTCTTTATAGAGTTACTCATCGTTTACAAATTAATACTAATGTTCGTATACCAAAGCCGATAGCAACACCTCCAACAGTCAGCCCCCAATCGATGATGTTTGCCTTTCCGCCCCACATCTTATCTTTTAACTCTAGTGCGCTTGCAATGCCAATTCCTGAATATGCAGCACAATACCAATCGTTAGCCCCTAAGCCTATCAGAATTCCTCCTAATAGATGCTTCCAGCGATTGCTCTGTTTTATCCATTCAATAATTTTCTTCATAAATCTTCTTTTAGAATGTGCCTCATGCAAAGATAATTTTATATTATTGCACTTTTGGTTTATCTTTTAATACAGCTTTATTGCTATACTGGCTACCAATGATAGTACACAAATAGCTTCACTGATGAATGTTGCATTCTCTCTCCACTCATGTTTAATGAATATAAAAGGGAAAACCGTCCATAAGCAAAGTAACCAAGGTTCTAATATCGCCACAACTATTTGGCTGCCTACACCAAATAAGTAACCTCCAAAGTAATGTATGACTTTCCACTCTGTTCGATAATATGGAGAGGCTGCAACCATCAACAGCCCAGCACTTACCAATCCACCAACAAATACAAGACTTGTAGGCAATGCGTGAAGCATCGGGAATAAAAGCAATGAAGCTACTGATGCTATCCATAATGAAAACAGAACATCCCCGATGTAGTAACTAAAGCTACTAACACTATCAGGAAGTTCTTTTGCTTTCCGTATAGCAAGTAATGTTACTGGTATTGACAGTAACACTGAAAGAATAAGTAAAATTATCATAATCCGAATACAGTTAAGTTTATGCTATCTTTTTCCTCCCATCCCTCCTGTAATGTAGTCTGAATGAAAGACATTGCAGAAGTAAAGAAGTTCTTTAACTCTTCCTTTGTCTCAAACTTCTTATACACAGGTTCAGTTTCGTTTCCGAACTTAAAGGTTATAGGTAGGTTTGCTCCATCTGTCATCATACACAAATCAAAGGCTGCTTTGTAGTTGAAACAGTTCTCTTGTGAGAGCCATACCATATTTCCTTCATAAGTGAAACCACTGAGAATTTTTGCATCAATGAGAGAATTTATGAATTTTACAAGGTCTCTCTTTAACTCTGTTTCTGTTGGCTTATGGTCATAGTCTTTGCGCCAACAGTAGCCGTCTTCTTCGCTCTCTTCGTTTTTGACAAATCCCCAAAATAAGACATAATGATCTTCACTTAACTTCAACAACTCATCATGTCTTTTCTTCATCCCAAATACTTTGAAAAATTCTGTGTTCATAACAATTCCTTTTATGTGAATTTGTACACAAGGCGTGGCGGATTTTACCCGCCGACGCTCTGCGCTTCTCGCTTTATTCGCTTATCTCTATTTTTCCTCTGAAGGCAAGCCGAGAACCAGTATCAGAGAACGAACTCGATGATGTGTATCTCGAATTCGCAAAGACGAGACCGCCAAAAGCTCTCGCTTGCCCACCGCTACGAATGATAAAAACGCCTCTATCTTGAGAATGATGATATTCATCAGTATAGTTAAAAGCCGACCTTTTGTTGTCTGAATTACATTTAGACACAATGACATCACAATATCTGCCATGTTTTGTTCTTGCAATACAGTAGTTATCTATATTTAACCCCTGTACGGTGCGTTCTGTCTTTGTCAATGGATCGTAAATATGCCATACAGTATCAAGCGGATATGTATCGGCAGGTACACACTTGTCTTTCATAAACTGCTCATACGTTGGAACGTTTATGGCAACATAATCCATAAACTCCCACAAACAACCGAAGAAACTCTCAAAGCCAAGGCACTTGTTATATTCATTGTCATTACGCTTACTATCAGTATTACCAATATCATCACGAAAACCAGTAGTAGTACCTATTGAACTTATTCCGTAACCACATACAAGCTGCGCATCACGTGTGCCATTAAGGGAAAACCAAAGTATTGCCATCAACTTAGACATTTCGTAGTCAAATATCTGGTAACCCTTTCCTCTCCTATGTGCTATATTCTGAAAATCTTTTCCAGTATAGTGAATTGTATTTACAGGCATGTTTTTCGGTTCTCCATTCTCGTCATACTGCCATTCAGGAGATGTTTTGTCCTCACCGTCTCCTGAGCGTACTGGAGCATCTGAAACAGAACGTAAGCGTAACAAGCTATCTACCGATGCCTGATAAACACCACCAAGCCATTCTTCGCTGCGTACCCAATCGGGTTCAATAGCTTCTACCTCCGAACTGTCTACTGCTATAGCTTCTAATTCTGCGTTGGTATTGCGAGAAGAGAATATAAAACTCTTTGCACCATGTGGTACTTCTATAAAGATATAGTCTCCATCTACAAAATCAAATAACGTATTACCAATAGTCATGTTATATTTGGAGATAATCAAACCATCTGCATTTACAAAGCATGCGCCAATAGTAGAGTTGTTCATACCTGGATATCTCACTTGCTTCATGCCCTCTACATCAATCTTGTAGGTGTTAACGTTTAAAACATCTGCAAGAACTCCTGCGCTTCCAAGAGTACTTTCGTTCTCCGAAATACTCTCCGACATAACACCAGTGTTGGCTTTTAGAAGAATATCACTCAACGTTTTGCGTGTAGTCTTCTTGGCACTTGACAGTGGCTTGTCTTCAAGGCTACTCCATGCAATATACTTCTTTTGGTTCTTGAAGTCATTAATGCCTTTATACCACAGTGTTGGGCAACGCATCATAACATCATACCCACCAGCTGCCTTATCCTTATAGTCAAACTCTTCTCCATTTGCTAAGTTGTGATAGTTCTTTTCCGAAATCTTCACACCTTCCCAAACATCTCGTTCTGTATTCAGCTTTCCTTTGACAGGGATTAAGTTCTTGCGTATCTTGGTAACGTGACCACTTGCTACAAACTCGTTATCGAACTGCTTACCAGTGTTGTTGTCAAGATTGGAAATGTTTGCAGGGTCATCTATAGTGTCATCAAATACAATCATGGTGTATTGCGACTGATGAATAGTTAAGTTCGGATAATACCCCTGTAAAGATGCAAGGATTTCTTCTTCAATATACTTATTAAGAGTCCAAATACCACTGAGACCATCGCAAAGTGTTTTCTGTTCAGAACCAATACCACGTGTACCCATTGCCTTCATCGCTGTTAGTGCCGTATCTTTTTTAGTACATTCTATATTCTGAATAGACACTGTGCTGATTGTTGCACCTGCTGTTATAACATCTTCAAGTACCTGTATTGGGTCTATATTGGCACAACCACTTATCTTAATTGTGTTTACCTTGCTTAGTCCCTCGTATGTTAAACCCCCGTTAGGATATATTACATTTGGCATATTGACAAATACAATATCCGTCATGCTCGCAGGAAACTCTGCAACCTCCAAAGGGCAAGCCTCTGCTGGTGTAAATGCTCTTAACGTACTACCCTTAGCAAGTAATGTCTTTAAGCGTGGACAGTTTTCTGCACGCACACTAAGCACCTTGGTGTGCTGTATGTCAATCTTCTTTAAGAATGGCATTGCAGGAAGATTAAGATAAGTCAGAACACCTGTCGTGTAGGCAGGTGTATAGCTTTCTCCACCAACAATCAATTCTTCCAATAGTGTACAAGTGCTAATATCGAACGCTTCCTGTTTAGGTGTACAAGCTGATATATCAAGCACTGCTAATTTGTCAGCACCAAACACATACACCATCTTGCCACTCTCCTGTGCTGCATTGGCTCTTAATGTGTAGCTCTCACCTGCTTTCAAATAGCAACTATCTGTTACTGTATCTGCACGGTCTTCTCCCAGTCCGAAGAAGCCGTCTTGAGCAGCCGTAATCTTAATACTGATAGCTCCCATCATACGAGCCTTGAAAGGTGCTGTATAAAGATCGCCAACTTTATAGAAGCCATCACGCAACTTAAAACGCTTACGCTGATAATCGGGTAAGTCTTCAAGTCTCAACCCATGCAATGCGTAAAAATAATTAGCAGCAGAGGTAGAACTCTGAATGTACTTACGTTCTCCATCAAATGAACTTGTAACCTTTGCCCATTTGCTTAATCTCTTTGTTATCCAGTAATGGTAACAGCCATCAGCGGAGAAAACTTTGCGGTTGTTGCGCTCTGCTTTTCGCATTGCATCAGCCACATCATGTAGTGTGATGGTTGTTGTGCCACTATCATCTATCCATAAGTTTGGTGCTGCATACGTCTGTACGAATGTTACACTATCCCAACCTTGATATAGATGTGAAGTGACGGCATCCATATCCCAAGGAATTGTAAGACCACAGTCATTGTCGCTGCCGTCTACACAGTCTCCATCGTACCAATGGTTGAAGTAGGCTCGTATCGTTCCATTTGGCTCCAAATAGAAGGCAATCATCATATTCTTACTACGCTGGTCTACTGCTGCCTTGTAATCGGACGCAATTGTATAGCAACACAATGAATATGGGTTGGCGTACTTATGCACTTCTTGCTGCCATTTCTTTAGACGATTTTCCTTTGTACCTGGCACTGAGACATCACCAAGCGTAATATTTCCATTTGCTTCTGTCTGATGTTGGTTACATTGCTGTGAGAACACAAGCCACTTATAAAGGTTATAAGGGACTTTCTTGCCTGCTTTGTAAAGCGCTTCAAGATTGTCATCATCAGGATATCGAGTTTCATAATAACTCATCCAGATTGGTGCTCCTATTGCAGAGTCGATACGCATCATGTCATCAAGACTGTTCACGCCCTGACCCCAGCATAGGCTATCATACTTTAAATATTCATAGCACTCTGTTGGATTTACAACTCGTCCCGTAACACTCCACTTCTTAGTAGCCTTGTTAAAAATCATTTTGCCTGTAGTGTCTATCCAGTTGCCACCTTGATACTGTACATAGTGGTTATCACTGGTCTTGTACACGTTCTGCCAAGTGTAGTTCTTAACATCATCTGTAAGAACTTCTGCAAGCGTTTTGTCGACTGCAACAGGCTTTTCTACAGTCTGTACCTCTCGCATAGTACCTTTACCATCATTCTCAATCACAATATGCTTATCACCACAATACTCACTAAGAACATAGATATTTCCTGCAATTAATTGGGTGGTATCTGCTAACACTTGCGACTTAAAAACTGTTAGTGTTTGATTCTGTGCTGCTACGAGTTCTATAAAGTCACCATAATTGAGGCACTTCTTACTATATCCGTTTACCCCTTTGAAGCCAAAGAAGTCTGCATCGCCTTTATCAGCATTGAAGTTGGCTTTTGCGTGGAAATAAGCTTTGGTCGGGTTTTCGGCATCGTTATGGTTCATCTTGCTATCAGTACGAAATAATGCACAAGGTACGCTATCTATACTTGTGTGGATTTCATATTCCCCTTCATTGTAAATCTGAGCGGGGGTCATGTAATCCTTTCCCAAAGCTATCTGCGTATCGTTCATTAGTTCCATCATGGCGCCATTGTGAGCGCCACAACTATCAGAATAGTCTACCTTAATAGTAAAGATCTTTGTAAAATTACCACCATCAACAATTTGAACACGGTGCTTTGCTGCCATAGATACACACTTATCATACTTTGCAAGAGCTTCGGAATTGCCAGGGAACATTGCTGCAATTTCTTCTCGTGTATGCAACAAGGTTACAATAGCCCTCTTCATTTTTCCCTTCTTGTTCTTTATAGGTCTCCAAGAAGATGTAGTTCCCTGATTGGTCTGCGAGATACCAATAATCTTACAATCCTGCCAAGGTCGGTCAGGGAAATAACAATACCAATCTACAATCTGTTTTGTCTTCTTGTCACCGTCCTTAGCTTCAAGATAATCAGGGTAATTGGCTGCTATATCCTCTGTGTCTGGGTTCTTACATATAGCACACACCATAAGTCCTGCATCAAGACACTTTTGCATGGTAGGTCTCTCTTTTGTAGTCCCTTCTGCTGTAACACTCGCAAGAACATCATTCTCCTCGTATTCGTTAAACATTGCCACCGTATCTGTAAGCCCTACAATATAGTTATTACATGCTTGAATAAAGTTATAGTATGTGTTCCAAACTGTTATATCATATAGATATAAATCTGCTTTATGCCCGTCAAAACTGATAGGTGTATAATGGTTTGTAAGCTCTCCAGCTTTATAGGCTACAGCACCAGCCTCATCTCCATTACGGAATATTTTAATTACACCAATACCACTATATGGCGCAATGGCTGATGGTTCAATTACAATATCGAAGCGTGTTACCTTATTATTAACGTATGGTACAATTGCCGTTGTTGCAGCATCTGTAAGAGAACCATTTGTCGCAAGGATAAGTTCTTCTCCAGTGAGTATGAAACCAAGTTTCTCTCCCATACACTTAATAATATGTGTGTGGTTATCTGCAACGTTTTTCGTCATAACTGTAAACGAAAGCGCCATACCGTTTGTTTCTATACTGTTAGAAGCAAATGGATGATAGCTGCATACTGCTGAAACATCTTCTGCAATGCGCAATGCCATACGTCCGTTATCATCTGTAGTGCCATAGCTACTTGTACCGAAACTATCCTTGACAAAGCCGTTGGTTGAATAGTTAGAACCTTTTACCGCAATATCAATCTTTTGCCCATCAGTTGTCTGTGTCGTAATGGTCTTATCACTGTCGGCATTACTTCTCTCGGACATATTTATCTTAAACAAAGCACCCTCTGTTTCGCTGATAGGTAATAGTGTACCGCTGATAGTAATTTTATAAAGTTCAACCAAAGAGCTTGCTCCACACGTAACATCAAATGTTAGCTGGTCATTTTCTGCATAGCTAACTAATCGCTTGCTGATAGTGAAAGTTTTTTCACGAACCATTATCTGCTTTGTAACAGTTTCTACTTTCCCTCCTGCTACATTTGTAAGTGTTACAGTTGCTTCGGGGCGTGAAGTGCTACGTTGATATACTGCAACATCAAAAGAAATGGTAGAGTAAAGTTTCTTTTTACCATCACTATTATCACTCCACCGTGCTACAACAATAGGTTTATCGTAGTCATCAAGGCTACTATCCTGTTGAATTACCATAACGGCAGTATACAGAACATTACCCTTTACCCCTGATGAGACATCTTGTCCCTGTATGCGGATAGGGTATGCTCCATGAGATAATCCTGTAGGATCAATGTTCACAGTATGCGAGTATGTATCGGTAATTATAGGAGTGGCAAGTGTTTTCCAAGAGCCATCACGATAAATCTCTATAGTAGTCTTGACACCCTTATCACTACTGTTGTTGGGGTATGAAAACATGAGAATGTTTTTGGGCTTACCACCGACTTCTAGACTGGTATCTTTCGTATAGTTGAGTGTCTGCGCACTGACACAAGTAACATCGACAGATGTAACGGAGAGGTTCTTACGTGCTGTATTCCCTCCGTCATCAACGACCTGCATCTGTAAACTCCCTTGTCCTGCATTTACATAGAGTGAACTCAAATCAAAGACAAAGCTATAGTCTTCCAAAGTTGAAGATGATGGTTTCTTTGTGTCGAATGTAGCAACGACTTTCTTTGTTGTACGGTCTACAAACTGCACGTTTGTAATACTGTTGCTTGTCTCTTGGCTTCCAGCCTTAGTAATACTCATAATAGCAGCATGGCAGATAAATGAACCACCAGCCTTTCCATACAATGGGTTTTCCTTAAAAGCTATGGCAATGGTTGTTCCACTTGTGTTTCCACTTGTACCAACAGTAAACTGTTGCTCATCTCCTACACCCTCATCGGCTTCATTGACAAGCTGCAATTTCACAACACCTTCGGTCTCTGTGTTGAGTTTGATGTTTGTTGGTATCTTAGAATAAGCTCCACCTGTTGAAAAAGCCTTTTCTCCATTTTGCTCAGGGGTGTCAGATACTTCTACCTTTGCTGTACCTCCACCTCCAAAGGCAACCCATGGCTTCAAATCTGCTGGATTGATGTCTGGTACTTCACGAGTAAATTGGAATGTCGACCACACAGGAGCACCGTTACTATCATTGTCAGCAGTCTTGAATGTTAGTACTACACCGCTCTTAAAATACTTAAATCCACTTTGTTTTTCTAAGTTCTGAACGGCTTTAATAGCTGTACTTAATGTGTATTCAACGTCTGAGCATATAGTGTTTACATTGAGAATGTTTCCAATGTTACTACCATTTGTACCAAAATCTTTCCAGTTTCCCTCTTTGTTCCACGCCTCGGTGTTCACCCATTGCTTTGACTGCCAACCATTATTAGGAGTATTGAAAGTAAGGACAATACCTGCTATCTGATAATCTGCTTTATTTGGCAACTCATCAATCTTTGATAGAGCTACAGAGAATGTCATATCGCCATTCTCTTGACCTAATAGCTTATTAACATTGATAACGCCACGTGCCTTAATCTGCGTTACCGTATTAGAATTACTGCTCTCCAACGTAGAAACACGCTTCTTGACATCGGTCATATCATCTTGCAGCTGCTTTCCATCGTAACCAGGAAATGCAGTGCTACTTGTATAGCCGAGTGCAAGGTCTGAGCCAATGGGAGCTAATTTCGTCCCACTCCACCTATAGGTAATATTGTCAGAAGAATCAATATATACTTTACCACTTGCAGGGGTGCGACCATCTTTAGACGCAGTACCGTAATTGTCCGCACCAGACCAATCACCGTAATATGTGGTTGTACTATCTTCGTCTGATGCTACTGCTAATACAAACTTATTCTTAGCTCTGTTGTAGACGACTTTAGTATGTTCATCTTTTGATGACTTATCTGTAGCTTGCTGCTGTGCTGTCAAGCTATCCAAGCAACTATCAAACTCTATGACATCATCGACGTAACTCGGCAAATGAGCAGATGATACTTTGCCTTCTTCGTCTAAAGGTGCAATACCATTTGCCTTGCCTTTCGAGTCTTTTATAGTGGTTAATTCAGCATTCACATCAGATGCTGCTTTCTTTGCATTCTCTGCAGTCTGTTGTGCTTTCACAACTGCTTCATGAGTTTGATTTACACTATCCCTTTGTGTAGTACTTTGTACTTCAAGTGCTTTTATCTTATTGGAGTTTTCGCTAATGTCTGCTTGTAGCTTTGCAATGTTATTATTGTGCTGCTCACTATCTACTGTAGGATTACCACCACTTCCTCCAGTAGCTACCCATACTCCACCGTCTGCAACGTAAATAGGACTGGGGAGTGAACGCCCTACAATAGCCCACCAACCATCATGTGGCAATGGATAGGCTTCACGTAATTTCTCAACAGTGGTAAATATACCTTTGTTCGCACCCTTGATATTCTTAGCATCAAGCCAGCCATCTACCTTAAAACCGCCTTTTATATGACCATTTCCTTGAATAGTTGTGTTACCACCAATAGAGACATTGCGCCCAACGGAAACATCACCGTCTATCTGTGTGTTTTTTATTGAACTCATATTAATGTTGATTTTGTTAGTTCCGACAAAGCCTTACTTTGGTCTGCATTGCCGTATGTTGTTAATACTAATGATGCTATAGTATATATTACTGCTTGATAGCAGCGTTCGCAAATCTGTACTCCACCATCATCATCAATTTTAGGATATGGAATATAAACTGCTCTACTAACCATAGCATCTGTACTCTTGCAGGAATAGAACTCAAGCACTCTTCCTTCGGGACGTATAGCAATGGCACAAACAGGCTTTTGTGCAGTACCACGTATGCCCTTGAAACGACTGCTTTGCTTCTCATATTCTTCATCATCTTCACTGATAGCGTGGTAAACAGGTCTTTCCCAATCGTCCATCTGGAATACTACAAGGCGCATAAAGTCTTCAGGGAGTAGACACCAACCGCTTTCAAGCTCTTTCCAATAGATAGCATCGCCAAAGTTACTTCCACTGTCAAGTAAGTAGGAAGGAGCTTTACTGTGAACTCTCCTAATGGCATCAACTATCTTTGATTTGATAATGTCATTAAGAGAAAGCGTGTCCACATCGCCAAAATCACTAAGTGTTTCACTTGACATATTTTGGTCTATGGCAATACGGACATCTTTTGCTATTTCTTCAAGACGATAAACTTTCATACCTATAACCTATATTACAATCCCTCAAACTCAATGCCGTTTGCAGTTGCTGCATCCACGATGGCTTTTGAGGAGCGGAGTTTGGTTCGACTAACACCTAACACATCAGCTAAGTAGTCTTTTGCTTCTCCCTCATCGTGTACAGTAATCTTACGGAGACCATTTGATGATACTGTCGTATCTTCCTTACTTGTTTCTTGCAGAGGTGTAGTCTTTGGTGCGTTCTCGTCTTCTGCTCTGTCAAGTTTGAAGAGAGAGTTAAATCGGTAATGATTTTCAAGGGCTTTTTGAATATCCTCGATATTGGTTGAAAAAGTACTACCACCACTTGATAATGGGACAAAGGCTATGTGCGTACTTTTGCCACTACGCAGAACTAAGTTTACCGCAATATTTGAGTCCGAACTATAATGCTTTATCATATCTATTATAATTAAGAAAGGGATGGGATGTTAATTATCCCACCCCCTTTTGTAATGTTATTTTTATTAGTTCTTCTTATAAGACTGGTGCTTGTGCAAGTTTCATTCGTGCGTGTGCCTTAGCATAGCGCAAGTATAAACAGCTCACTTCCTGAATAACTACTGCATCGGTGTTACGGATACCTGCGGTCTTCAAGTCAAGGACATTACGCGCCCAAGAAACGTGTGTCTTCTTAGAAAGGTATTCAGGATCCATTGCAAAACCGCAATCACTCATGCCGTTCACATCAAACAACTCGTGATGAATAGTTAGTACTTCTCCGAAGTCTGTATCCCAAGACTTAAACTTCAAGTTCCATACTTCGACAGTATCTTTCAAACGGAACTTATCGCTCTTAATCTTAGAGAATGCGGAAAGCATGTCAGAACCACAGAACAAAATCTTACGCTTATTACCAATACCTGTGCCGACAAATAAATCTTTAGTAATATCTACAAGGTTCTCGTCCGAAATTACTGCACACTTCTTTTCTGTATCCCACTCGCCAACTTCGATGTCTTTACCAGCCATCCACCAGATACCACCAGTGAACCATGTGTTCATACCCTCTTTGGCAATGTGCTTGATAACATTCTTTACACCAAAAAGATAGGTGTTTTCCATTGCAAGGCGCATATCATAGATACCGTCCTCTTCAAGGTCAGAGAAGTTCCAGTTTACCTCCTTTGCAGCTATCTTATCGAAGGTAGATTGTTCAACCTGTATCATAAAGTTTTGACAGTACTGCGTCTCAGGCATAGGAATGTTGTTGAAACGACCTGTCTGAACATCTAATTCTCCACATGCTTTACCCATTCTTACAAGGGTTGCACCGCTCTTAATCTGTGGAACAAAGATAGGCTGCTTACTTGTAGAATCCATTGCGCCATTTACGGCATAGACTGTAGGTAGATTAGTTGATGCATCCTTACCACATACACACAATACAAGGTCTGGAATGTTGCTACCCTCATAAGCCTTTCCTGTATTGGGGTCAGTAACACCCTTAACTCCTACAACACGGATAGTATCGTCAAGAGTGAACATATTGGTATCGCTTACAGGCAAAGAGGTACTTGCACCGCTACTCATAGCATCTACCTGCTTCGTTGTAGTACACTTAATCTCTCGTGTTCCTACGGAGTAGTACTTAACCTCAAATGAGTCGCAAGAACTTGACTTAGCATAACGGCTAATCTGGTCTACAGGAGTAGCCATTGGTCGAATTTTAACGATGCGCTGGTCTACATCGCTCATGTAGAAGTTACCATCACCGTCTGTGCGCCCCTGTGTTTCGGTAGCAATACCTGCGGTGGTCTGTTTACTTCCATCTCCCTCAGCTCCTGCGCTGGTCTTTCCTGCATCGGGAAGTGCAGAGGCATCAGCCATAAGCACACCATTTGATGCACCCGTCACAAATGCCAACACCGTCAGCATAATGCGATAAAGAAAACTTGAACTTTTTCGTAATGTTTTCATTGCTTTTGTTATTATGAAATTTATATATGAGTGATATTTGTTATCGGTTATAGGCTTTTCGTTTCTCACCTCCTCGTTCCCAAATAGTTTGATTACCATCGTACCGTCCAATAGCTCCAAGGTCTGGAAGTGGCTTCTGTGCCTTCCCACCTCCATTCTTTCCATTGAGATTGGCAGTACCATCATTTCGTGAGGACTTTTTCAACTTCTCCTCAATCTTTGCGTTTCGTCCTCTTACCTCGCCCTCGTGTGCAGCTTCTTCGACGTTGGCATCATGGTTAATAGCTTTTGATGCCATCTCTATACTCTCACGTGAAAATTTGCCGAGTATACCATCTTTCATAATGTTTATAAGGAACTCCATAATTTGGTCTACCTCTTCATCGCTCCAGCCTTTATCTTCTTGAATTGCAGTAATGGTATCGTAAGTTTCGGAGATATTTTTTTGATATTGTTCATCAAAGTCTTTCTCCTTAGCAACTCGCTCAGCATATTCTTTACTTGCCTTTGCAACTTCTTCTTGCTTTGCAGGGTCTTGAAGCTCCTCTACAAAGTCTTCTCCAAACATACGTACCAATTCAATGGCAGGATTACCACCCTTACGCCAATTGGTAAGGAATGCTGCACTACGAGGGTCGCTCGTAAATAGGTCGGAAAAAGCCTTTTCTCTTTCCTTATACCCTGCTACCTCTTTGTCATAATTATCGTAATCGTCATTGATTTGACTAAATAAAGTCTCATCATCATCAAATTGTCGGTCAGGATATTTATTTTTCATCCTTTCCGAAAACTTGTCTCGATTACTTCTAACTGTTGTACTATCAGCCATAATCTTTTATGATTTTATATTTTGATGATTGTTTTACTGCAAATATACATTGTAAAATATTAGTTTTAGGTATAAGTATTATTGTTTTTATTAGTAACTTTGAAACGTAGATAAGGTAAATATGAAGAAACGAGGTTCTTTAATGGAGCATTCTCAAGAGCGCATCGAAAGCATAATGCGCATCTATGATGAATATATTTCATCATGTGAATACATCGACACCTCTTATATTTGTAAACATATAGCTAATATACCTGCACCACGTTTTTGGGTGTCAAGTATATGGGCAAGCAAGATGATGTATGCAATGTTTAAGGGATCCCAGCTTAAAAATATGTTACCGTCTAAAAGAGAAATGTTTCAAGAGATATTCAGACGAGTTAAGACTTTGCGAAAGCTGCACCCTTCTTGGACAATAAAAAAATGTTGTGAGATTGTTGTAGAACAACCTGCTCCGAAGTTTTATCTTACAGCAGAAAGTATAGGAGTAATGATATGCAAGGAAAAGAAAAGACGTTTCGAAGAAAGAAAGAAAAGGCTACGTCATTGCTTTTAGCATTTGCAGTTATTGTACTTTCTTTAATAGGTTCCTCTAATTGGTACTCAATTGGTATCTATGCAGGAGGCTCGTGGATAGGGAGATTACTCTACCCTTTTTTTCATGCCAGTGTGGTACATGCCTCACTTAATGCTTGGTGTTTTATATGCCTGATGTTTATCTATGACATAAAACTTACGAGGGTATTCGTAGCGTATATTGTATCTGTAAGTTTTCCTATTGACACTTTGTCATCCTTTATATCATTTCCACATTTGCCAACGGTAGGTATGTCAGGTATTGTATTTTTTCTATTTGGCTCTATCTCCTTTGAAGTAAGAAAGAAACTATACTACCAGTCGTGGATGCTGTTTTATCTTATTGTTGGTTTCTTCTTCCCCAATACTAATGCTTGGTTACATCTGTATTGTTATTTGTGTGGGGTCGTGTTTTCACTTCTTAACTATCCTATAACAATATGCAGAAAGAAGTAGTGAGCATACTAAAAGAGAACAACAAGCGCAATGCCGATGTCTATCAGTGGTTCGACCCTATCAGTGGTATTGGCTCTATAGGGAAACGTACAGAAGTACATATTGACGATTTCCCATTAGAGACACAATATCTACCAGTCGAAATGCTTAATCTTCCATTGGTTAAATTACTGATGAAATACGGAAGCATCAAACATTTTCTAACTATTGAACTGGCGGTAGAGTATAGCGAAGAAGACCGTCTGAAAGTTATAGAACAATTCGTGCGCCTACGATGCAGGTATGATTTTGCATTTTGGGCTGCTATGTATGTGTACATCAAGAACAAGGGCGGTGGAGATGATGTCCTATTTCGCCTGACACGTCCGCAGAGAAAGTTTGTAGAACGTCTTGAAGCACTTCGTAAAGCCAACAAACCTATACGAATAGTGTTGTTAAAGGCTCGCCAATGGGGTGGTTCAACAACTTCACAGCTGTATATGGCATGGTTACAACTCATTCATAAAGTCGGACTTAATTCTCTTATCATTGCTCATCAAGGTGCAGGTTCTGATGAAATCAAGGATATGTTCGATCGTATGATTAAGGCTTACCCTATATCTATGCTCTATAAGCTGGGAGAAACATACAATGAGAACGAGTCTAAACTGGTAGGTGTAGGACATTCAGGGTCTATCCATCGTGTACCACAACGTAATTGTAAGATAAAGATTGGTACTGCTGAACGCCCAGACTCTTGTCGTGGTGGAGATTACAACCTTGTGCATTTGTCCGAGGTTGGACTATGGAAGACTACTGACGGAAAAAAACCTGAAGATATTGTGCGTTCTGCCTGTTCGGGTGTCTTGTTAAAACCCTATACGATGATTGTCTATGAGAGTACGGCTAATGGTACGGGAAACTTCTTCCAACGTGAATACGATGCAGCAAAGCGTGGAACTTCACAGTTTGAAGCTATGTTTGTATCTTGGTTTGATATTGAACAGTATTCTTTGCCATTTGATAATGATGATGAAAAAGCAGACTTCGCTATATGGCTTTGGAAAAATAAAAACAATACAACACCATCTTCTGCACGTGCGGAAAGTGGTAGGTATCTTTGGTGGCTTTGGCAGAAGGGTGCAACATTGGAAGCTATCAATTGGTATGTACAAGAACGTGCGAAGTACAACGAACACGCACCAATGGCTTCTGAATATCCATCTGATGATGTTGAGGCTTTTGTTCATTCAGGTGAACGTGTATTCGATAAGTATAAGGTTGATACTTTCCGAGCTTCATGTAAACCTCCTAAGCTAATTGGTGATGTTTATGCTGATGAAGATGAAGGTAAGAATGCTTTGAAGAACCTGCGCTTTACAGAAGACGCACAAGGGCTTCTGTGGGTATGGGATTTGCCTGAAATAGACGATAAGGAAATTGTAACCAATAGATACGTTACTATTGTTGATATTGGTGGACGTTCTAAAAAAGCAGACTGGTCTGTAATATTGGTAATCGACCGCCTTTTCATGATGGACGGTGGTAGACCGCAAGTAGTAGCGCAGTGGTATGGACATATTGATATGGATATACTTGCATGGAAAGCTGCACAGATAGCTGCGTTCTATGATAACTCCCTGTTGGTAATTGAGAGCAACACGCTTGAAACGCACGACAAGGAGCGTTCTGTTGATGGTGATTTGTCTCACTTTATCCTCAATCAGATTAAAGACGTTTATCCTAACCTCTATGCACGCAAGCAGACGGAAGATGAGATACGAGAGGGTATTCCTCGCAAATACGGCTTCCATACAAATGTAGCTACCAAGCCAATGATTATATCAACGCTTATCAAGGTAGTGCGTGAACATCTATACATAGAACGTGATGAGCGTTGCTTAGATGAATATGTGGTATATGAGAAGAAACAGAACGGTGCATTTGGAGCTATCATAGGCAAGCATGACGACTTATTAATGACACGTGCTATTGGTTTACATATTTGTTTCTACGAAATGCCTATACCAACAATTGTTCTGCGTGTCAATAGAATAATGCCAAAGAAAAAAAAAGCAGTATCTGCTGCCACCATATAAGTTTCATTTATCAAAATTGTTAAACTATGAATGTATTTAAGAAATTCAAAGCCTATCTGCGTTATCGTAAAGCGGTAAATAAAGCTGATGAGGCTCACGAGAAAACAGGCGAGCGTTACTATGTAATGCCCTCATCAAGTAAAAAGAAGACACTCCTAATTATGGATAGGTTCAATTTTCGCAAGCTGAAGCATAAGGGCTACATCACCAGCAAGGCTTTTGTTGCCGACCTCGAAAGAGGGTGCTTCTATGCTACACCTTACAGAAATGGTTCTGCGGAGTTCTCTACTTTAGTTATTGAGTTTAAAAAGCGACAGTATTACGCATGGTATGATGGGAAGATACAGCACAAAGAGTAAGCAAGACATCGATGGTGTTGCTACACTTACGAATGATGCGCTGGCATTAGAGAATATCCGAAAGGGGAAGAATAATAAAGGTAAATAATATAAAAGGCGTAGGAATAAATCTTACGCCTTTTATTGTTATGATGCGATTGCTTGGTGTAATTGGTTTACAGCTTGCATATTTGCTCCCTGCTGCGCCTGTTGCATAATCTCTGGAGATACACCTTGCGGTGTTTGTCCCTGTTGCAACTGTTCTTTCTGAGATTGTATGCTCTGCAACAATTCGTCCGCAAATGGGAAATTACCATGTTCAAGTAACTGCTCCACGCTGATGGCATTTGCTTGCCATAACTGCATCAATACATCATTTGCAAGCTGACGATAAGCAGGAGTTGTTGTGCTTTCTGTTATCGACAGATCAAACTCAACGTCTCTAATCTTCTTTGGGTCGTATTCAATTTGTGCGCTTGTCTTACCAGCAATATTGAATACTCGCTTACCATCATAGAATTGTTGAATATTCTTCACGTCTTTGTAAGCACCATCGACAACGAAATACGAGAAACATTCCAACATATCAAGAAGCGACATTGTAGCGTTTTGAGTTTCTTGGTTGTATTTAGCTGCACTTGTCCCTGCATACCCAGGTTTACCCTGTAATGCTCCATTAACACCTGAAATATCCTCAAAGAATTTGAGCTGCAAATTAAGAAGTTCGGTTATACCTATATTTGTAGAGTTATTAGCTACCTGATGGGGGATTTGACCGCTTTTTGATGGCTTGAAGACAATAACACCATTAAACTCAGCCCAACTCTCTGCAATATCTTCCATGCTTACTCCATCAGGTAAACTATCCTCAGGCATAAGTAATACACCTTTGGCACTGGCACGCATAATCCAGTCGTAAAGAGTGATAAGACGGTTTGTGTATCGCTGCTGGTCTATCACATCTGCCACAAACGAATGTATCTCTCCATCAATAAATGGATATGCCTTGAACACGTACGGATGGCTACCATGTTCAAAAGGAGTTTCTCCTTCTTTCAGAATATCACCGAATGGAGAAAGGTAGTAGAAATACCAATAATCGTCCATAAACCAAGTAGCTTTGATAAGTGGTACTTCTTCTTCTGGCATTCCTGTAGCCTCAGCCATTTGCATACGCTGTGCATTGACCAAAGTAACCTCTTTCTCAAAATCTTCTTCCTCTATCTTGTATATATCGCCATTTTGATAATCATGACATCGGTAGCGAGGTTTTTGTTCTTTGCGCCATACTTCGATTACTCTACATCGACCAGGCTCACTTGTAAAGAGGAAATCGTAATTATTAAGCCTGCTGTAACCAAAACGTTTTGCATAATTAGCAAGAAATTCTTTGCGTGCTGCCCATTTGTAAATATCTTTTAGCTTTTGATAGTCTTCTGTAGACTCGGCAAACTGCTCACACAATTGTCCAAAGCTCACATCGTGAACCTCTCCTAAACAACTAACATCCCAACCTCTGAAATCTCTCATGTTGTTATCTATGAAGAAATTGTTTGGCTGAACATAGTCCGTCCAACAATCTTCCTTACCATTGCGCCAGCCATAACTCTTACGATGTACAATAAAGCCTGATATAAGAAACTCTTCCATAGTACGTGCAAAGACTTCACTCATTCGATTAAGCTGCATATTGCATTGTAAAATGGTAGACATTGTTTCTCCCAGTTTCTGTTCGTCTCTGTCCCGTGCGGTGCAAGTCGGCTCTTTCGACTGGGAACGGTAAACCCCCAACACATTACGCACAAGCCTACGAATAAGATTGTTTTTTAGAGGAACATTACCTTGCTGCTTGATATATTCTTCCTCTGTCATAGATTTACCATCTACACATATCATATCGTCCCATTGGCTTCCGTATGTATAACGCTTGTTACGTTGTCTATCCTTTCGGAATTGCTCCATTTGGTTCCAGTAATGCTGCGCTTCCATAAGAATATCAAAAGCCCTACGACTGCCAAAGTTATGCGAACGAAAAGAAACTGTATCCATTTCTTCTCTATCTGCCTTTGGTGCAATCTGGCTCATCGGTAGTAATTTTTCTTTTTTCTTTGTAACTGTATGCATATCTTCTTGTTTTCGGTGGCACAAATCTAATTAAAATATGTGCCACCGTGGGTTTAACTATTTACGTGTAGCATTCATCTCCTCAATCATCTGCTTTTTTAATGCAGTGAGTTCGTTCTCGATAACCTTACGTTCATCATCGTCTGTCGCTTCTTTCATTTCATCATAGAGACCGTCAATCTCTTTGTTATAGTCCTCGAAAATCTCATAGCGTGCATATTCAGGAGAGTTATAGAGAAAATCAATCTTCTCGGCATAGTCAAAAACACCATTGTCTGTGTCTTTTTCGTAATGCTTTATCCGTGCCTTTAGCTTGTCATGTTCCTCTTTTGCTCGGTAGTACTCATTGTTAATGGCACGCGACTCTGTGCGCTCATCTCCATTCTTCAAAATTCTATTGAGTAGCAAGAAACTTCTTGGGTCGTATTCTCTTTGCCCTGCAATAGTCTCTGCACTCTTAGTAAGTTTGTCAATGGTATTAGAGACACCACCGAAATAACCATTAAGAATGTATTCTACCTTTGCAGGATTGATGTCAATCGCCCCCTTTGTGTAAGCATCGCCTTTAGTTACCTCATTCAAAGTCTTAGATATTCCAACAAGGTATTTGTTAGCACTCTTGTAAGCCTTTGTCCATTCAGGCATATCCTTATTATAAGGAGTGGCTTTATAGAGAGGCATACCCGTCCAACTCTTATTGGTATAAACTTCAGCAAAAGGTTTTACTGCACTTGGTATAAACGCTTTCAAACCTCCTTCACCCTCTAAGAAATCTATAGGAAGAATCTGTGTAACCTGACCAGCAATGGCTCTGCCTAATTCTGTACCTGTGAAATAATGTTCCTTACCACTCATTGCGCTAACCATTAACTCGCCCATACCATATATAGCACGGTATTCTGTAGGTAATGGTATAGATACCCATTGGTCGCCAGCCTTAAACAAGATATTGCTACGTCTTACATATTCAGGTAAGTTCCAATAACTATTCTTGTTGTCATCGTCGCCGTCTCCCATACCCATTCCTGCTACCAAAGCACCGAGTATGAACATCGTTGCTGCTGCCGTAAATGCTTTTGCAGGGTGTTTCTTAAATTGTCTGCCAAAGTTTGTTGTTCCTTGTATGGCTGCATTCCAGAATACAAAGCCACTACGTCCAAATCCTGAAAGGAAAGCACTTGTATTGCCAAGTTTCGTCTGACCAACTGCTCTCATAAACTTTGCGCCACTGCCTTTCTTATTGAAATTCACAGAGATTTCCTTTGCATCATAGATAGAACGGTCAATTGTTCTTCCCATTTCTCGTGATGTGAGGAATGCTGCAAAACGTGCGCTGTTCTCAACTGCACGGTTGTACTCATCAAGTCTTTCACCAAATAAATTGATAGCCTTTTCTATACCAAGTTTTCCATTAGCACGCTTCAATTCTCTACGGATATCGTTCTTATGCTGTTCAATATCTCGTATATTGGCATAGCCTGTTTCGCCACCATTCATCATGAATTGATAGAATGAACGTTCGAGGTCGTTATCCATATTGAGCTTACCGTTTCTATGCTTGGTAAGAAGTATCTTTATCTGTACAGGATTGCATCTTCCAATGTTACGATGGAATCGCAACGCATAGTTTGGACTCTCCTTTACCCATACCATTGAGTTAGCATAAAGCATATCTCGAATGAAGTTCGACACAACAAAATCAGGGTTACGTGTTGTATAGAATGCGCTCAACTGTCTATTTACCATTTCACCAACTTTAAGAATAGCACCGATATAACCTGAATTGTCATTATCAGGATTAGTTTGTCCGTTAAGGGCTTGTGCTGCTCTTGGGTTGCCGTTAATAGTCAAGACATAATTTCTACCACCACGTTTAACAAGAACCTGATGCTGCTTCAAATCCCTACTTTCTACGACACGATACGGTACATTGATGGTATCCTTGCCATGCTTATACTTTTCGGGGTCTTGCTCTGCGAGTTCTTCCATACGTGCCTCAAAGTCTTGCAGCTTCTTTTCAACATCATCTGCTGAGTCTGTGTCTTCTATGTTATCAGGGAAGACTGGTTTCCACTCATCGGTTACATCGTCATGTTTCAACCATAAATCACTCACACTAACAAGGTCGCTTGGGTGGTTAAGAGCAAAGTTTAAGAATTTCTGCTTTACCAGTTTATTCCTATTACCTTGTGTTATCGCACTTTCTGCCATACTTTGTATGTTTGCAAATGGGTCATCTGCTTTTGAAGTACGACCCTTTGCAACCTTAATCGGAGCATTAAAAGCACTTTGACGATGAGTAAGGTATGCGTATGCTTCGCTACTTGTCTTTTCATCAAAGCCACGAAGTGGAATATAGAACTGATACATACTCTTTATTTTGTCGTATGTGTCCTTATTCATCATACCGCACTCATAACTTTTTGATAGAGTGGCATTCGTAACATCGTTTACCTTTTTCCATAACGCTGTTGTATCATTGTTCTGCTCGTAATCTGCAACCATTCTTCCAGCCTCCGCTTCAGCGTCTTCCACTGTATCTGTTCCGGTCAAGGCAGTGAGACCTGCATAATCACGTTCACGAGCATCTGCAAGATAATCATCAAAACTTTTTGTACTATTAGGGTGTGCCTGTTCATTTGCTTTGAATGCCTCAGTAGCATCACGTTCCGCCATAACTTGATTACGCTCCAAACCATGTTTTGCCATCATATAATCAACGAGTTCGGTGCGCTGCTTATCATTTTTAGCAAGTTTGGCAACTTCGTCAAGCATCGGTTGAAATACAAGGTGTGCAAAAGCATCTGCCTCAGCCTTATTGACAGAAGATAATCTATTTTCTCCTAAATAGGCATTCTCAAAACCTGCTATATCTGCAATATCCGTTTTCTTACCCTCGCCTTTTATAATAGCATCCATAGCCTCTTTAAGTCCAAGCATACTATCTTGTATAGCTTCCTGCGTTTGGAACATAGCTCTACTGACACGCTGCTCGTAAATATCACGAGCCTCAACTCTACCCTCTCCCTCACGTAACAAAACATCATCTTCCTCAACATTTTCTTCCGAAACGCTTGGGTTCTCAAAATCTTTCACTATCTTTGCTACAGAATTAAGGACTTGATTGTCTATTTCCTGTTGAGCATAATGTGATACTGAGGAGAGCCAATTAAGCCCTTTTTCTTTGTCTACCCATTGTAGGCTGCCATTTTCTACAATAGGATAAATGACATCACGTTCGTTACGTCCATGAATAGAACGTATATCATTAACCTCTAAGAACTCTTTGCCGTCTTGTATAGTCTTGTTCAACTCAATTGCTACACAGATATTTTTTCCATTGCGGTCTTTCATTTCTGTGAGTACACCTAAATTATTATCTGCACGTTTAAATACAAAAATAGGTGCTGACAAATGTTGTGGTAGATTATGTAAAGCACTTAAATCAACATCGTGTTTCTTTACGCTTGCCTTGGTTAAAATACGCTGGCGCATGACAATAGGTAGGTTTGGTAAGAAGTCAATCATTATTCCTTGTGGTAAGCCTAAATGCAACATTTCGTTGGTCGCCATATTCCCATTTAGATAGCGTTCAAGTTCTATGTTGAAGGCTTTATTTACCTGGTCCGACCTGTCCGACTTGTCCGCTTCTTGCTCTGCATAATTACCAACCTTCAACTCATACTGCTTTGCCACATCTTCTGCTTCTCCTAAGATACTGCGGTATCTTCCTGGCTCTTTTAGGTTCTGATAGCTGCGCCAAAGGATATAGCGAAGTTCGTTATCACTCAACTCGCCACCTTGCCAGTTTTCAAAACCAATAGAGTGGAGCAGCTTCATAAACAGTTGTTTTATCTTTGTCCAGAAACTATAAGGCATGCGCTCAAAGTCGGTTTGCTCTGCAAGTGATGCAAGGTATTCTTCTATCGCTGTGCGGAAGTCCCAGCCATTCTTGGTTGCAAGTTTTACAATTTCACGTCTAATCTCAGGCTCTGCTTTTTGGTAAACATTATCAAGGAATGTATCGAAATGGTCGCCAAAGAGTTTGCGCAAGCCATAATGTGCTACTGCTTCGTGCAATAAAGTTTTCTCTACATCTGCTATATTGGCATGATTAGGGATAACTATAGTTATCTTACCTGTACTCTTTGAGTAGAAACCTTTAGCGTTTGCACGCTTACCGTCTAACTGGCTGGCATCTGTAATCACTTCTACATTGTCAAGATGTAATATGTCTGCAAGCTCCCCTACACGATTAGTCATTCTACTACGTTCACGTTCGGCAAATGCTGCACGTTGCTTGGCTGTACGGTTAGACTTACCCAGCATTTTTACCCAAGGGTCGTTGATGAAACTCAACTCATAATCAGTTAATGTTCCCTGACCATCACGCATAAGGTCTTCTTCGTCTTCTGATGCTTCAGAAAGAGTAGAAACAGCCTCAACATCTTTATCCATTTCGGCATACTTCTTTTCTTTTTCCTCCATCTCCTGCTTCATCAGCTCGGTGTATTCCTCGTATTTCGCCTTAGCTTCTTCAAGTTCTTTTTCAAACTCAAAAGGCTTACCCTCTCTTGCTTGCATCTGCTTAAGTTCGGATTTATGGCGAGCTATGTTCTGCTCTGCATATCCAACGATATTCTCGAAATCATTACCATTAATAACATTTTTGGTAATATCCTCAATAGCATTGCGAAGCAAGCCACTCTTTACAGGTACATCTGTAAGACCTAATTCCTTTTGAGAATAAAACATCTTACGTGTAGCCTTACTAAATAGATTGATGCCCTGCGATATAGTTTCCTTAGCAACTTCTGTGCGTACAACAAAATCTAAGCCGTCAATATTTACATTGAGGCTACTCGTGTATGAGGCATTTGCACTATCCTTAACCTTTTCGCTCTCGTCTTTGACCTTTTTGTTATGCTCCTTTATAAAGTCTGCCATAGCTTCTACGCTGTCAAACTTCTGTTTGCCAATGGTTATAATCTTGAACTTACCATCAGGATAAGTTTTGCGAACAAGAGAAAGGTTCTTTTCATTTGTGTCCTTACGCTCCTGCTCCTGCTTTATCTGACCGTTAAGACGTGGTTTTGCGTTATGGATATACGTTTGGTCGGCTTCCCACTGACGCTTTCTGCTCTCAAACTTACGGACATTCTTCTCGGCTTGATTTTTCAGCATAGCATACTCGCTTCCTGAAAGTTGTGCTACGGTGTCTCCAAAAGCATCTTCTTCCTCTTCGAGAATACGGTTCTCCATACTGTTTGACATAAGCTGCTTGCCGTTCATAATACTGTCTGCAATAGCACCTTTAGTTTTCAAACGCTGATATGCAGTAACATCAAGACTGTCTTCAACGCCAAAACGAAGCACACGTACAGGCTTATTCATTTCCTTGTGAATATTGCCTTGTCTTAGAATACGTCCGTTACGCTGTGTGTAGTCCATAGGTCGGTTTGGTGCATCAAGATGTATAAGTGTATGCAAGCGTTCCTGAATGTTCACACCAGTACCGAGGGTGAATGTACTACCCATGATAACACGAACCTCCCCACGATTTACCTTGTCAAAGATTTCAAGTTTCTTCTTCACAGTCATTCCCGACTTCATTACAACAATCTGCTTCTCTGGAACACCTGCCTTGATAAGTTTCTCTCTAACATCTTCGTATAGATTGAAACCGCTCGCTTTGTTCTGATAGTTATCTGCAAAGATAGCAATAGTACCCTTATAGTCTGCCGTTTCTTTCAGAGTACGCAATGTTTGGCGCACAGCCTCATTGGTTTTGCTGTTAGCATCATCTTCTGCACTTGCATCAACCAAACGGGCATCCACGGCTGCTGCTTTGGCAATACCATACATAGTAAGTGGAATATGAGAATTCTCTTTCTTCTCCTTGCCACTCATATTGTCGTACTTTTCAAGCTCGCCCTTTACAAACTTCATGATACCACGTAAAGCCTTTGTCTGTGGCAGATAAAGGTCTTGTGCCTTTCCTGTCTCCATTTCAGGTATCTTATCGCTCACACCTCCTGCATCCTTTGTGCGAACAGTATCAGACACACTTGACCAAATACGCACGAGTTCAGGCAAGTCAATGTAACCTGCAAAACGGTTATTCTCTTTGAATTTGCCACTGGTGGTAAATTCCAACATCTGTTGGATATTACCGAAGTTGCGCACGAAGTCATCAAAGTAGTAGATACCATAGTCTTTCATTGTGTCGGCTGGCATCAGATAACGCATGAAAGTCCATATCTCTGCTGCTGTATTACTGATAGGAGTACCAGTAGCAAAGATAACATTACGTCCATAGTTCTTTTGCAATACGGCTTGTGTCTTCAAATAAACACCTTGCGACTTCTTTGAATACGATGGGTCTACACCCTTAACGCCACGCTGCATAGCTGTAGCAAATCCGAGGTGCTTGTATTCGTGAGCCTCATCAACGAGTAGGGCGTCAATACCCATATCGTCAAAGTTTTCCGTATCGTCTGTTCTTCGGTCGAGCATTTCACGTGCCTTTACCTCTGTATTCTGCTTAGTAACTGCACGCTTCTTCTCATCTTTTGCTGTACGCTTATCTGCGAGTTGTCCAGAGATAGATGCAAGCTCGTCTTCCAACTGTTGGATTTCTTTTTCTGCCTGTCGAGTAATAGGGTTGCGCTCTGAGTCATCAGCTTCTTTCATTTTTTCAAGAACAAGCATCTTCTCCTCTATCTTGTCTTTAATGAAAGCCATCTGACGCTCTTCGCTATCAGGAATAAACTCAAAGGTGGATTGAGGAACGACTATCATATCCCAATCGTTGTAACGTATCTTGGCATAGAAATTCTTTCTACCCTCTGCGCTACGGTCGCTATCCTCCAATGTGAGTATCTTTGCATTAGGATATAATTGCTTTGCACTGGCAACAAACTGACCAACGGTAGCATTCTGTACTACAATCATAGGCTTATGGGCTGTTCCCAGTCTGCGCATTTCCATTGCCGTTGAAATGAGAGTAAAGGTCTTACCTGTTCCTACCTCATGGGCAAGCATCAAAGGTTGCATAGTGCCACGTACTACCGCCTTTGCCTGATGAGGGCGAAGGGTAATACTGTGTGTTGCACCTCCAAAATGTTCTGGGATATATTCAGAAGGAATATCAACAGGGACATAATTATTGAAGAGGTCGTTGTAAACGGCTTCCATTCTTTCGGACATTGCAGGGTCGCTCTGCATCTTATTTCTTGCCCAATCCTTGAAGTCCTGACGGATTTCATCAATCTTAGATGCACAAGCCTGTGTAGCCTCCTTGTCTGTTATAGTCTCTTTGGAACCATCGTAATGTTTTTGTACCCTTGAAACTGAAATGGTCTTATTTTGGATAGCAGCCTCGATTAGCTTATGCCCATAAATATACTCATTGAATACCTCACTATGGACACCACTCGTACGGTTTTTATCATTGTTCAACCCCCAATCAGGTGCTTTCATGAACCATGTACCACCTGCTGCCGTAAACTTAACGTCAATACCAGTCTTCTCCTTTACATATTCGTCATAAAGTTCAGAAGCAATCCATGATGAACCGAGGTTAAATTCAATGAGGTGTGCAGGGATGCTGTTAGGAACGACCTCTTTAAGAGCCTTTATATTGCCATTATAAGTTCCATTTTCATTATTAGCCTCTGCCTGTTTCAATTTTTCTCTGACATTACCGCTAAGATATTGATAAGAAACGACTACCTGTTTGCACGTTGGGTCTTCAAAGCCTAAGCCACTGCTAATGATTTCCTTTTTCACATCGTCCTCACTCATGCTAAGTTGTGTACTGATATAAGGGATATCAATCTTGCCTGTCTTATAAATGCTAACAATAATACCGTCTTTTACGTTCTTAGGTTGAGGCTCAACGTCTTTCTCTATAACACGTTTGCTGAACACATCTGTCTTAATGAATTTCTGCACATGTTTTCCATCCTTGTCTCCTGTTTCCTCATATCTTTCAAGTGAGAATACATTAGGATAATCAATATCATTGCGCAAGAAAGCAATAGAAACATTCTTGTTAAGGTGTCCGTAAGTATTAACAAAGTCATCATAAGCCTTGTTGAGTTCGTCAAGTAAAGGCTGTAACCCCTTATCGTCTTCATTCTCTGACTGATAATGCAATACATCATCTAAGGCTTTTTTAATAGCAGTATAAGCCTTAAAGCATTCTTCCTTTGTGTGTCCTTTTACCTTATTTGTATTCAAATTAAGTGGAACGGCTTGTCCCAGTTGAGCAACACAAAGCTTACCGTCCTTGTTGATAAGCATGCTTCCCTCCTTGACATCATCGCCAAGCTCTTCATATACTACATTGACAGGCATTTCCTCTTTCTTTACCTGTGCTTCATCTTTCATGTGAGCAAAAGAGTTCACGAAATCTTGCAACATCTTCTCTTGTTGCTTATCACTCGTTGGATAAAGTCCTTTTGAGGTAGCACGATAGGTATCGCCATGCTCGAAAGCAAACTCCATCTTACCTGCCATCATTTCAGGGTGTTCAATGAAATACTTATTGTAATCCATTGACAAGTGTTTGATAACAGAAACATACGTGCCTTTTATCTTCTTTTCTTCCCCAGTATTATAATCAACGCTGCGCTCACCTGTTACAGTGCTAACATCAATAGCATTAGGAGAAACCTTTCCACCTACACGCTTTCTGATAACAATAATATCAGATGTTACACCAGTACCACCAAATGTTTTATTGTTGAGTCGGAATGCCCCGATAACATCTGCCTTACCATCGCTAACCAGCCAATCACGCAACTTCTGTGAGTTATCAAGTGTACCGTTTGAAGATATAAAGATGCCGATACCGCCCTCACGCAATTTGCGTACATTCTTTGCAATACAGAAATCATGAATGTTGTGAAACTTCTTTGACAGGTCGCTATCTCCTGTTGTGTCATTCACACGAAGCCCTGTTACAAAAGGCACATTGGTAATAGCTAAATCTACACTACCATTTGGTACTCGTGTTTTTTCAAAGCCCTGTATCTCAACATTAGCTTCAGGATACAGAAGTGATAAGATATTGCCAGACGTGCCGTCAATCTCTACGGCTTGTATATGGCTATTATCGCTAATCTCCATAGGCATTTGCCCTATTATATTACCGATACCTGCCGAACCCTCTAAAACATTGCCTCCCTTAAATCCAAGTTGTTTTGCTACGTCCCATAACGTATCAATAACGTATGCTGGTGTATAATAAGCACTATTGGCACTCATTACGGCTTGCTCGTATGCTTCTGCACCTAACATTTGTTGTAGTTTGAGAGAAATAGGTGTACCTATAGAGAAAGCTTTTCCAAGACCACCCCAACCACTAAACTTTCTAAGCACACGCATTTTTTCGGGAGTTGCTTTTTCACCACTCTCGACAAGGTCGTTAGCTAACTCAATAGCCTTGATGTTAGCTTCTATACGTGCATCAACGGATGTAGGCGCATAGTCTACACCACGCTCAGCATGATTATTAGAAACGTTTAATCTCGATAAGCGTCCAGTGGGTCGTCCAGTGCTGCTGAGTACTTCTGCATTTCCGCTCTGTACTCCGCTATCTCCTTGTCGCTCAGTCCTGCGTTCTGTAGGATTTGCGTCCAGTTGTCCCGGTTCAGCTGTCCTGCGCCCAGAAGATTCTCGTGGCGAAACTCCATCATCGCTTTTTCTATTCTCTCTTCGAGTTCTTTGGTTATCTTCATTGTCTTGTGATTTTGGTTCGCTTTGTGAGAACAAATCTCCGAAAAGGTCATTCTCTACCTGCGAAGATACATTATTTTTCTTTTGGTTGCCACTTTTTGGCTGATTTTCTTTCTGTGGAAGCTCCTTTTCCTCTTTTGTAGAAGTAATAGGCTGAATGTCTTCCCATTCTACCAGCTCATACATTACAGGTGTTAAACCAGTATCAAGGACAGGTTTACCTCTATCAATGTCATAAATGGTTGCTGGCTCGCCCTTATACATAACCTTATCGCCTACCTTAAAACCATTGATGTCTGTGGTAGTTTTATCTTCCTCTATAGGTTCAGCATGGCTTGCAATAATTTCTGTATCTGCTGCTCTTTGCTCATTTTCTTCATTGTTTTCTATGTTTAATGTTTGGTTATTATTTTCATTAGTGAATACATTTTTCGCAAAAGAATGTGCCTCTTCGGGTGTGGTGAAAACAAAACCATTAACCCCACGGAACGAAGAGTAGTAACCATTATTCTCTTTAGCTTCTCTCTTCTGTCCCATGAAAACATTACGGTCTACATGCTCTTTTCCACGTACAACCCAAATATCAACATCTTTCTTGTTGTTGTGCTGCTTAGTGATAGAGTACACATCGTTATCAACATCGCCAGTCTCTGTTGTCTGTTTGGCTTCCTCCTGTGCGTTATGCTCAACAGTAGCCTCATTACTAACCTGCTCTGCGGTATCGAATACAGTAGGCTTTACCTCTTCGCCATCATTACCGATAGTAGCTACATCAAAGGCACTAACATCACTATAAGAGGTCATTTCCTTAGATAGTTCTGTCATCTCTGGTAAATCTCTTGCACCGTTGTAGAATGCTTTGAGATATGGACGAATTGCGTCTCCAAGGTCAGAAATCATTTCCTTTGCATAGGCTCCAAAGGCACGTGCGCCATTCTCTATATGATACACTGCCATTTCTGCACCGATAGCCAACATCTCAGGGTCTACACCTAAATTAAGCTGACCCAACTTAGAACGCATACGCTTCTTTAGCTCTTCGTAGCGTTCATTAGATACAAGACGCTTGCCGCCTTTATCCTCAATAGGATGCTGTACATTAACATCCCCCTCTGTTTTAACAGAAGTATATTCTGCAAACGCTTTTGTCTTGCGTTTACTGCTATCAATCCACTTCTTGAATTCTTCCTTGCTAACTTCTGTAATGTTGCCCAAGCCTTGCCATCCCTCTTCATAATTAGAAAGGTATGCTTTCCTTGCGCTCTCCATGTCAGAGAATCCGTACATTACCTTATGTTCATCGAAAGAACCATCTTTATTTACTTGGTCTACAACAAAGACGTTACCCTCTGTTGGGTTATCTGACAAGAAGATGTCGATATGATCACCATCAACACTTTCCGTACCTCGAATGTATCCGTAGGTGTTATGCATCTCGGTTTCCCATTCCTTGCCATTTGCGTCCTTACCACGACGAACACTACCCTTAGGCTGTTCAATAGTGACATTGAAACCATCTACCTTGATATGACCTTTCTTGTAGTTGCCAGCTTCTTTCTGTGCTTCAGTCGGATTGGTATCAACCTTTGCTTCCTCCTTTTTGCGTGTACGTTTTGCCTTATCTTCTGCTGCAACACGTTCAGCCATTGTAAACAAATCTTCACTGACAGCTTCTTTTTTAGCAGTTTCATCCGATTTTTCTTGCTTTGTATCAGAAGATTGCTTATCTTTGCTCGCAGAAGTAGTGGGTACATTACCGTTAGGAGAAATAGGGGTGTCGGCTTTATCCTTTTCTCGCAAAGTACTATCAGCAACCGACTGCTTACTCTGCACCTCGGACGCAGACCATACTTCTTTCTTATTTTTTCCGTATCCTTTTCTAAAAACGCCACCACTATTTACACCCCAATACTTACCATTTGTTGATAATTCAATATAAAGGGTATTGTTATGTTCGTCTTCTATTTGTATAAGATAAGTCCCATTTTGCTCACCTAAGCTGTTTTCACCTTGTTTTATCTGCTTGTAATTCTTACATACAAACTCAACAAATTCTTCAACTGTGTCAAATCCTGCACCTCTTATTTGGTCTCCATGTCTCTTTTCAAGATGAATTAGACCATACTTACTATTGCCAAGACTAAGTTTTATAGGAGCAGGTGTAAGCCCACATCCCTTTTTTATTTCACCAAATACGGTTGTACCAGTAGATGTTTTTACAAATGGAGAACCATCTTCGTCTACTTCATCTGAAATTTTTACTTCTTTGGTATCTCCCAAATAACCTTGCCTTTCTGCAAGGCTTTCCAAGTTTCCTTGTCCTCGGTTTCCTCTGCTTTCTGCTTCAGTTCCTCCTTGATTGGCTTCTGTCCCATCGCTACTCTCACTTCGTCCTCCTGTTGTAGAGTTTCCATTGCTTCCTTGTTCCCCTCGTTGGCTTGTTGTAGTACCGCCAACCAGTACATTGTTTCTTTGTTGTCCATTGTAATCTATGTTTAATGTTTCCTTGATAGCCTCAACAAGTGAACGTGGTGTATTGTCTGGCTGCTCAAACAAAGTTTCTTCCTGTGTACCTTGAATAAGGTCGTACATCTTGTTGAACATACCCTGTATAAATCTCTGATTATCGCCCTTATACATTGTAGCAAGCAACAGCGCAAAGTTACTATATTTCTCTGCTGGAAGATAGCTTTCGCCTGTATTATCATCAATAGCATACTGGCGCTGCCATGCCTCAACAGCCATACGAGCATCCTTGTGATTGGTTGCAGCCATAAACTGAGTATCATGCGAAAGGGCATAATAAGCCATGATAGAGTTTTGAATTTCCTCTACCATGCGTTCACTCTGTGGACTGTCATAATCTCTATAAGTAGTTGCTAGGATAGCCTTTTGCGCCTTGACTGGTAAAGCATTGAACATTTCTTCGAGTTGCGTACTGCCACCCTCGAAGATGCTCTGATACATTACGCCTTTAAGGTCATTCTTGGCTTCTGCCGTCAAATTACCTTTGCTATCAAATGCACTCTTATACTGTGTGGGAGTAATTGAGCCATTGGCATTCATCCACTTTAGCACATCAACGCCATTGCGGTCTATAAGTTCAGAGAAAGACATATCTTCATCTGTAGTACGTAAAAGAAGACTTGCAAAATTCTTCATCTTATCGCCCAACTTCTTCACTACATTCTTAGGCTTGATGCGTTCTACACCTCCGCTTTCAGTGTCGCTTGCCACGAATTGACCCAGTGCAATGGCATCATCATCGTTCACATCAAGCATATTAACGAGTATAGGTTTCTCCATAGCTCTGACCTTATCAGAATTAAGTCCCAATTCTGCTGCATGGTCTATTAAGTACTGTTTATATTTCTCACCCTGGTCTTTGTATGCTGCCCACATCTCTTTTAAGGCAGCACTTCTGTTATTACCCTGAATAACCTCGCCACGGCTGTTTACCGTTGGCGCACCTGTATATGCAGTAACAGACGATGTTATTTCCTCGGGACGAATATTTGATGCAATCTTACGTGCTGCCTCCTTACTTGCATCGTCCTTACGCTCCTTTGGCTGAGCCTCGTCAATGAAGTGTAATGGATTACGCTGCCCGTTCTTATGGCTTGGCTGTAATTCATCAGCGTCAATAAGTGCTACATACCCAGATGGAATATTCTTATCATCGAACTTTACCTGCACATCTTTTCCTTGTACGGCTGCAAGTGGCTCTTGTCTGTTCACCTTATCACCGTTTACACGTCTGTAACCTCTTGCACGTGCATCACTTGCCTTGTCTTCCACAAAATCAGGAACACCGTTCAAAGCTTCACGCTTCTGTCGCTCAGCTTCCTCACGCTCTGTACGCTCCTTATCCTTCTGCTCCTTCCGAAGACGTGCAGCTTCTTCCGCTTTACGGTTCTCCTCTGCATGAATAGCAGCTTGACGCATACTATTGGTTGATGCAATCTTTTTCCAATGTGCAAGAGTATGCTTCGCCTGTTCTATGGCAGCACTGCGTTCTTTCTCCGCTGCAATTTTCTCTGCAATGGTAGTACCACCCTTTGTTTTGATTTTCTCAGCCTTTTTAACGGCAGCCTCCATGTCGGCTACCATATTATCGGCAACTGTCTGCGCCATTGCTTCATCGCCTCCAGTCTGCTCTACAATAGCATCCCATGCTGTTTCAGGTTCTGCCTGTTCATATATAGGCTGTCCTTGCTCGTCCTTAGGAATACGCTCAAAGGCTGATAGGGATTGCTGAGAATTTTCCGCACTTTCTACACGTGATTCACTGATTGTTTCAGCGTTTTGTGGTAAATTTACTACACTTTCGGTTTGTGCCGGTTCGCCCTCAAATTCATTGTTGGACGTCTGCGGTGTTTCCTCCTTTGTCTGAACATCAGGATTGAGTGTATCAAGTTCTTCTGCGCTGAACAGATTAACCTTTTTGCCATTGATTGGCTCTTCTGTGTAAACCTCAAACATTCCGTCTTCGTTTTGGTCTGCCGTGATGCTTCCACGAACAACATTCCCATTCTCATCAGTGAGCGTTACCTCATCATTGAGGCTGTACGTGTTGGAAGACTTGTTTTCTGCTGCCTTTGCTTCCTCACGCTGTTTCAACGACTGACTTAAACGCAACATATTATCGCCATCGCTCATCTCCTGCACCTGCGCCTTGGGCAACATTGTAGGCTGCTGTGAACCATCTACACTTACCATTACCATATTTGGTATTGGCTGACCTGTCTTTTCATCAACAGCATCGCCTATTACCTGTAATGTATGCTGCGAGTTGTCTTCTCCAATAACTGAATAGGTGTCTCCAACATTGAACTCAAGTGTTCCGTCAATCTTATTTGCTTCCTGCTGTGCATAAGTCTGACGTATGCTTTCCGCTGCATTAGCTTTCTCTTCTTCTGCGTTGGTAGCCTCATCAACAGATAAGATTGCAGTAGGTGCTACCATTTCTGTTTTTCCAGTTTCGGCATCACGTACCATAATACTTTCACTTGATTTAGCATGATCAATGCCTGTTCCGTCATCATTCATCTGTACATAACCACCAACAACATACACCTTTCGGTTATCCACCTTCATAGTGGCAGGATAGATATTGCCATCTTCGTGTGTATGGTTATCAATAGCCATATCGCTTGCCTTAATTGCATCGTCGATGTTGTCCTTAACCTGACTAATCATACCATTGTATGCAGATTTGGCGTTTAGGTAGTCAATTGCAGCTTGCTTCTGTTTATCGTTGAGGTTCTCCTTATTGTCAAGGAAGTCATCAACGCTATAACCTGAGACATCTTCTGTGCCTAATGCTTCGCTTAACTGTTGTTCAGCATACTCATAGCGAGTCTTGATGTCATTCTTCTGTTCATCGCTTGCCTCGTGTCCCTGAATATAAGCATTATCCATAGACTGATGAATGATAGTCTCATCATCTTTTGCTCCAGACTCTTCTAACTCTTTAGCCTTTGCAGATTGGGCAGTGTTGAAGCCTCTGAACTTAATAAGATTACCTGCATAGTTCAACGCTGCTTCCTTCTCTTGCTTCTGGAGGTCGGGATTTTGAATAATACCATTTACAACGTCTGCCATTTTCTCGTTGGTAGCATTGTCTATTTGGTCTCTAAAAGGTTGCCATTTCTCCTGTGTCATTCTGTAAGCAGCAACGGTATCGGCATCCTTAACGCTTTTCTTCGTTCTGTAATAGTCTACTGCGCCAGCAAGTTTCGGAGCTGCTTCCATTGCACCAACAGAGAATAACATACCACCCCAAATGTCTGCCTGTGTACGACCATCAAACAAGTCGCTCATCTTATTGTCGCCAACAAGCATGGAGTTGAGGACGATGTTTGCCTCTTCCTCTGCAACCTCATTGATATATCCATTAACTCCTACACGGTTCATTATTTTGGTTCCCAACTGTGCGTACTGCGAAGTACCAGCACGATTTAACGCTGCTGTAATCTTACTAAGACCTATTTTATCAAGACCTTTCGCAATAGTTTTACCAATGGGTAAGCCTTCAAGGTGTACACCGAGCTTTTCTGTATAGTATTCAAGTCCCTGTGCTATCTCTCCTTTACGAATAGCTGTACCCCAGTCTTCGCCACCAGCAAAATGGTAATTGCCATGCTCGTCCTGTTCTACATGTCCGAGATGTCTTTGTCCAATATCCGATGCAGTACGTGCTGCACCAGTAGTATTAGCCATAACAACACCTGCTGCAATGTCTCCGAGGGTAGTACCAGTATATTTGATTAACTTCTTTGTCAATGCCTTAGTAGCTACCTTTTCGGCTATCTTTGCTCCAGCCTTAGTTCCTGCTTGTGTCAATCCTAAAAGACCGTCTGTTGCAGCAAACTCTATCATAAACGGAATAGCTTGTGCGGTAATTCCACCTGCACGATACATGAAGCCACGATTGCCCCCATACTTACTTTGCGCCTCTTGGTTCTTGTAAATATTCTCAATCATCGCTTGGTCGGCATCTTTCTGTCGCTGTGTCTTCTTGCCACCATAGTTAAGCATAGTAGAAGTATCAAGCATATCAGTATAACCGAACGTCCAAAAAGATGGGTTCTTGAAAGTATCTGTTACACCACGCCAAAAACCAGCCTCAGCCTTATCACGTTCAGCTTCGAGTGCAACAATACGCTGTTGGTTCTGATTTTTTGCTGCTAATAAGGCTTTCCATTCATTGTCTGCCAAACGTCCATTACTTGTTGCTGAGTTGAAAGTATGAATTGCACCGCCACTACCATGTGGTATATCACGCCAGCTTGGTTTAAGTGCTTCTGCATCAAGTTCTGTTCCTCTTCTACCCAGTTCACGTGCTAAACGTTCTCTTTCAGCGTATGCCTCCTTTAATTCGTGGTCGATTGGGTGTAGTTGTGCTTCTTTAGCGTCATCAATCTGATTTTGTTCAATATCTGCTAGTATGCGGTCGCCCTGATAAACATTACCAGCCTCGGTAATGTAGGTAGGTTCTAACTTTCCTGTTCGTACGTTTAGCTTACTCTCTCCCTGCACTACACGCTTGTTTGCAGTCATTGTAGGCTTCGTTCCACCTATGCCCAAAGTAACACGTTGTACGTTTAATGGGTTCTTCTGTTGCGCCTTAGCACGCTGCATGGTTGTGTCGAACTGCTGTTTACTGCGCTGAACTCCTTGCTGAATACCTGCTACGAATTTCATTGCTTGTGCCTTTTCTGCTGCGGTAATTGGTTTACCACCAGTGGTAAGCTTGCTTGCTGGTCGTGTAGGTTGGCTTACAACAGATGTAGTATGTGGCTTAGGTGGTGCTACTTGGCGTGGATGTTGTTTAGCAGGTGCAGGAGGAAGATGCTCTAATGAAAAAGCATGCAACCCTTGCGCCTTAGCATCATTGTAATGCGACAATGGTATGTCGTAATCTCCCTTTTTGCTATCACGCATACGAATGGTTGCACCTTTATAGGCATCTGCATACGACTGAATGCCGTACTTATCCATATTCTCTTTTGATACCTGATGTTGCTTACCATCGGATGTTGTAATCGTGTATGTAATCTTATTTGGCATAATCTATTAGTTTAATGGAGGTTTACTTGTTGATTTACTTGATTTTGAGTTCCCCTTTCTACGATAATTACTTACATTAAAGCTACCTGTTACGCCTATCACTCTGCGTACATCACCGTCCATTGTCGGGAAGTCGCCTACATTTGAGGCTACAATTGCAGCAATAGCGTCTTTGCTCTGTGCCTTTTCAAGCGCATCAGCAATTTGTTGGTAGTGCAAATAACTCCTTATATCTTTAGCCTTATGATAACGCTCCGCTGCTGCCCTTGCTTTCTTTGCCATTGACGGTGCAAGTGAAATAAGTGCGCCTTTTTTATCAGGAGAGTAGGTGTGTACACTTCCATCGTGTAACCTAATTGTCTCTTTTGCTGAACCATTGCTTTTTGTCGTTCCGTCAGCATTGTGCGTTGCTCTAAAATGATTTTCGGCTTGACTAATTCTTGCTGCACCTTGTGCTTCGCTTACTCTGTTATGACGAGATCCTTCTGCTATCTGTGCGCCTCTCTGTCGCTCACCTACTTTGTTATGACGCACTGTTTCTGCTAAGACTTTCTTTTTGTGCTTCATATTTTGATCAAATTGCCAATCTCGTTGGTCAAATTCTTGTTGCCACTGGTCATCTTTAACCCCATCACGTTCTTTCTTGTATTGGAACTCCTCGGCATCTTTTTCCTGATTATAGACATCTATGCCTAACTGACGTTGCCACCTCCTTTCATTTTCTGCATTCTCGTCATCAGCTTGCTGTGCAGCCATGAGATTTTTAATGTAGGCATTCATTTGTGTATCTCTATCTGCCCTCAATTTATCCCATTTGCTTTTAACCTTCTCCGATTGTGAGTTTTCATGCTTGTACATATTCGGAGCATACTGTGTGGTAAAGTATAGGTTTGACAAAGCAGAGATAGTATCGCCAATAGCTGCAAACATCTTCTCACGTTTCTCTTTCTTACGTTCCTTTTCGAGTTCTTCTTGTGTTGGGGGTTGATAAGGGTTGAGCTTCTTATACATTTCTACATACGACAATCTCTTTTTTTTGTCGGCTGGTAGGGACATTTGTTCTCCTGTATTACCATGTTCTACAGGAGGGGCAAGCGGTGGAACTATTTTGTTAGCCTCTGCTTTCTCCTTTTCCTGCTGTTGTAAGATGTCAGGTGTGAATTTAGGCTTTGAAGACTCGTATTCAGCACCTGCCTTATTCCAATCCACCAACGGTTTAGCCCCTGTCGGCTGCTGTGTCGGCTGAGGCTGCTGTTGTGGTAACGGTGTAGGCTTATTGCCTAATATATCATCTAATGCACTACTCATACTCTAAATTTTAGAAAGGAAGTGAACTTGCTGCACTACTTACGCCTTGTACTGCTTGCCCAATTGCTGCTGCTTTATCTTTTTCTATTTGGTTCAACTCTTGGTTTAGTGCTGCATCACGCTCTCTATACTGTCCTTCGATAGCATCTTTGCGCTTATCTCCATTAACGGCTATAGTTGAAGTAGCTTCAGCAAGAGCCTTATTGTTGGCTTCTTTGGCAGCTGCCGTACTCTCGTCAGTTCCACCCATTACCGCTTGCGATGCTGCTGCTGCCTTATTATTTTTCTTGATACTCTCCTGAGTCATTGTAAGAATCTTCTGCGCATCAGCACGCTGTGTTGAGTCCTCATTATATCGCCTATCGTACCAATCTTGATTTTCTCTTTTCTGCGCCTCTACATTGGCTTTCATCTTATTCATAGCCATTGTAGCTGAGATACCACCAAATATGCTACCTGCTGCTCCAACTGCTGCTCCTATCATTCCCATAATTATAATGCTTATTAAAAGTTATACTATACGGTGCGAAAATAAGTAATTATCTTTGCACCACAGGTTTAACTTTTAATCATGACAAAGATATGAGTACAGAGAAAAGAAAAGTAGGACGACCAGCAGGAATACCTAAGACTGGTGGGCGTGTTGCAGGTACTCCTAACAAAGTTTCTTCAAAAGTTAGGAATATGCTTGCCAAAATTACAGTCGATTACTATAGTTCAGAGCAATTCAAGAAAGATTTAAGAGACTTAGAGCCAAAGGATAGAGTTCAAGCAATGGAGAAGTTTACAAGTTATGTTGCACCAAAATTACAATCTACTACACTTGATGTTGCAACAGAAACTAAGAAGACCATTGAAGACAGGCTCATCGCATTGTCTGGTGGCAAGTGATTTCTACAAACATCTACTGTAGATATTTGTTGTTAGTCCTTTTTTAATGAACTGTTTGTTATAAAAGTGAGTAAGGAGTGTCCGTGAGGATGCTCCTTTTTTGTCTCTGATAGGGGAAAACACAAAGTGAATAAAAGTTAATTTATTTCTTCGGAAGAAATACGTTTTAAGTGGGGTTTCTTCGGAAGAAATACGTTTTAAGTGTACTTTCTTCCGAAGAAATGCAGTTTAAGAGTGCATTTCTTACCAAAAAGTGCATAAAGTAAAGTAAAGTAAATAAAATATATCTACATTAACGCGCGCACGCGCGTACGCGAGAGTTATTCTTTTATTTGTTAATGAATATAAAAAGAAAACCTACAAAAGAAAGCTCCTTTGTAGGTTTGAAAGATTAAAAACCTTTGCCTTTCATTCGCTCGTAAACTGCTGTTTGTTTTTTGTCGTTGTTTTCGATTTTGAATAAAACCATTGAGCGAAGTGGAATGTCGTCAGGTAGTAGTGATGCCAGCTTCTCGATAACTTCATCAACATTGTTGAAGCCAACGTCTGTCAGTTCTGCTACCTTGCGCCCTTGGAAGAATGCTGTGCCATGAACCTGATAACGATACGAGAGTTTGAAACGTTCCTCTTTCGGCTTTTGTTCTCGCTGTGATGGTTTATCTGAGAAGAAAATAAAATCAATTACTTTCTCGTTGAGTTCCCATGCTGGAGAGAAGTCTATCTTGATATAGCCTCGTGTTACCTTGTGTCCGCTGCTATGGTTCATAGCAAATGCCACTTCGCCAATAGTAGCCTTGCAATCGTTTTGCGCCACTGTTCCCCATGTGTGTCTGAAAGTGTAAACAGAATAATCGTGCTGCTTATCTATGCCCATAGCCTCACATAGATGCCGAATACCTATGTTTACGTTGGCACTGAAGCTGTCAAAAGTTGTATGGCGTTTAGCAAAGTTGAATAGATGCACGTCAGCCTCATCGGTATTCTTGTATTTGTCGAACAAAGGAAGCAAGATAGGAGGGACACGCATTTCCATATATGCGCCATCGGCACGAAACTTCTTTGTCTTGGCTCGTTGGTAATGGATAATGCCATCGTAATAGTCCGTTTTCTTCAGCTGAAACAAATCAACCGTGTTGATACCTGCAAGACAAAGCACCATCATTGCCACATCTCTGCCTATCTCTGTGGTAGGGTGCGCCATCTTACTTTCGGGAAGTGGAAAGAAAAAGAACTCCCTGCATGCTTCAGGAGTAATAGCTAGTTTTTCGGGCTTATCAGCTTTTGGAATTTCCACCTTCACCCACGGATTTGTCTTTATCTTGATGATGCCGTTGTCGTAATCGTTGAACTCTACCTGTGCAGCTTTGAATATCTGCCTAATACAAATAGGGTACATTTCTTTGGCACGCTTTGTCGTTTCAAGACTTTTAATCCATCTGTTTACAAACATCGAGGTCAGATGCGAGAACTTGACATGGTTTGTCCCTGCAAATCTCTCGAGGTGCTGTAAGGCAAGTTCATAGTTGCGAGCGTTGCGCTGCTGCCCTCTGTCTATCATTCGGTCTATGTGCTTTCTGGCATATTCCGAAAAATCTATATCATCATCGCCACTCACAAGAAAGTCAGACACTTCTTTTGCGTTCCAGTTCCTAATGTCCTTTTTGTTGAGACGCTCCATGTAGTCAATGATAACAGGAGAAAGCAGACCAACCACATAGGGGTCTTTAACTTCTTTGGTTTTCGTGATGCCCTTATCGTTTACCATCTTTTCAGTTTTGATATAGGCGAGTTCCCTATGATGTGTTACCCTGATATAAACAGGATAAAAACCATCGCTACGTTTATTCCTTACGCATATTTTCAGTGTTGCCATAATTCATCCGTGTTCCAATTGTTTGTAATAAAAATACCTAAACTTGTTATAACTTACAGAATTGCAGTTGTAAACACGCTGTAAACAGTGTATTCCAAAATAGTAAACTTACTGTAAACATTTACATTTATTCTGCTCAAATAGTGTGTATAGATGCACGCTGTTTTATGAAAAGAATTAGGCGGAAAACCTTCGTAAATACGTGGTACTCCGCCTAAATAACTGATATTTAAGAGTTTTCTAACATTCTTCCACTGCTGCTTGCGCCGCGGCTAACCTTGCTATAGGCACACGGAAAGGAGAACAACTAACATAATTTAAACCTACATGATGGCAAAACTTAACTGAAGAAGGCTCGCCTCCATGCTCTCCACAAATACCACACTTAAGATTTTTACGAGTAGCCCTACCTTTATTAACTGCTATTTTAATAAGCTGCCCTACTCCATCTTGATCTAATACTTGGAATGGGTCTACATCAAGTATCTTCTTTTCCAAATAACTTGGTAAGAAACTTGCTATATCATCACGACTATAACCAAAGGTCATCTGTGTAAGGTCATTGGTTCCAAAACTAAAATATTGTGCTTTTTTAGCAATAAGGTCAGCAGTAAGAGCTGCACGAGGTATCTCTATCATTGTACCTACTTTAAACTCTATCTCCAAACCTTCTTTCTCAAATAATTTCTTAGCTGTTTTTCGAATAATAGCCTCCTGAATATCAAGCTCATTAACAATACCTACAAGTGGCACCATTATCTCAGGCATAGGGTTAAAGCCTTCTTTTTTTAGTTGTATAGCAGCTCCAAGTATAGCCTTTGTCTGCATAGCAGTAATCTCAGGGAAAGTATTACCTAAACGACAACCGCGAAGACCAAGCATAGGATTAGCTTCTGAAAGAGAATTCACACGATCCTGAATAAACTTAACACTAACACCCATCTCATCAGCCATAGCCTGCTGCCCTTCTAAAGTATGAGGAACAAACTCATGCAAAGGTGGATCTAAAAGACGAATATTTACAGGCATACCATCCATACATTTCAATATGCCGTAAAAGTCTTGCTTTTGATAAGGCAACAACTTATCTAATGCTCTTTCACGTTCCTCTGTACTATTAGCAAGTATCATCTCTCGCATTGCTTTTATCTTCTCGTTCTCAAAGAACATATGTTCTGTTCTGCAAAGACCTATTCCCACTGCTCCGAAATTACTTGCTACCTCAGCATCATGTGGCGTATCTGCATTAGTACGAACAACAAGCTTAGTATACTTACTACAAAGATCCATTAATTCTGCAAAATCGCCTGTTACCTCAGCAGGTTTTGTTTTTACCTCTCCAAAATAAACTTCACCTGTAGAACCATTCAAAGAAATATAGTCCCCTTCACGCAAAACTGTTCCGTCAATGTCTATAGTACGTTTCTTATAGTCTATAATAATAGCACCTGCTCCACTAACACAACACTTACCCATGCCACGAGCAACAACAGCTGCATGTGAAGTCATACCTCCACGAGCAGTCAAAATACCTTCGGCGGCCGACATACCTGCTAAATCTTCAGGTGAGGTCTCTATACGTACCATAATAACCTGATGCCCATCATCATGCCACCTAGTAGCATCATCGGCAAAGAACACTATCTGCCCACATGCTGCTCCGGGAGATGCTGGCAAACCGCGAGTTAACACTTTTGCTTGTGTTAATGCTTCTTTATCAAAAACAGGATGAAGAAGCTCATCAAGCTTATTAGCCTCACAACGTTTCAATGCTGTCTTTTCGTCTATCTCACCTTCATGCAATAAGTCCATAGCTATCTTCACCATGGCTGTACCTGTACGCTTACCATTACGTGTTTGAAGAAACCACAACTTACCATCTTGCACTGTAAATTCCATATCCTGCATATCATGATAATGCTTTTCTAACTTATCTTGGATAGCATTTAGCTGCTCAAACACTTCAGGCATACATTCTTCCATAGAAGGATATTTTGTAAAACGAACCTCTTCATCAATATCTTGTTGCTTAGCCCAACGCAAAGATCCTTCCTTTGTAATTTGCTGCGGAGTACGAATACCTGCCACTACGTCCTCACCTTGTGCATTAACAAGATACTCACCATTAAAAATATTTTCACCACTGCCTGCATCACGAGAGAAGCATACGCCAGTAGCAGAAGTGTCTCCCATATTACCAAAAACCATAGCCTGAACATTAACTGCTGTTCCCCATTCCTGAGGAATACCTTCCATCTTACGATAGAGAATGGCACGATCGTTCATCCAAGAATCAAATACAGAACAGATAGCACCCCAAAGCTGCTCCATAGGATCAGTAGGGAAATCTTTTCCAGTCTGCTTCTTTATAGCTTCTTTAAAAAGTTTTACAAGCAATTTTAGCTCTTCTACATTCATCTCGTTATCGAGCTTTATACCACGTTTTGCCTTTACATCCTGAATAATTGCTTCAAATGGGTCTATATCTTCCTTGTTTTCTGGCTTCATTCCTAAAACAACGTCACCATACATTTGCACAAAACGACGATAACTATCAAAAGCAAAACGTTCATTGCCTGTTTTTTCTGCTAATCCTACAACTACTGTGTCATTCAACCCAAGATTTAATATAGTATCCATCATGCCAGGCATCGAAGCACGAGCTCCAGAGCGCACACTAACTAATAAAGGATTAGTTGGGTCTCCAAACTTCGAGTTCATCAAGGTTTCGATATGCTTTACACTATCTTCTACTTCTTTTTTTAGCAAAAGAACCACTTGCTCTTTACCTACTTCATAATATTCATTGCATACATCAGTAGTAATAGTGAAACCCGGGGGTACAGGAACGCCGATAAGATTCATCTCTGCAAGGTTAGCACCTTTACCTCCAAGAAGATTTCTCATATCCGCCTTACCTTCAGCTTTACCATTGCCGAAGGTATAAACTCTTTTTTCGCTCATAATTAATTGTTTTTATATATTTGTTTATTTTAGTCATTATTTAGTGCAAATATACACAATGTGAAAAATATGTGCAAGTTTTCACTCAACTTTTGTAATGTTCAAATAGCATTTTATATATGTTTTCGTACACAGTAAGTTTGTAAAACAACAGAAGTGGGAAAATAAACAGAAAAAACTGTACCTTTGCAAAAAAATAAGAACAAGAGAATATGACCAGAAAGAGAAAACCTCTACCTTTGTTAGAAAATGTAACTATAGAAGCTGTAGCTGCTGAAGGGAAATGTATAGCACACGTTAAAGATATGGTAGTGTTTGTTCCATTTGTAGTACCGGGTGATATTGTGAACCTACAAGTATATAAAAAACGCCACAAATACTATGAGGCTACAGTAACAAAATTCATAAAAAAAAGCGATGTACGTATAGATCCACTATGTAATCATTTTGGTATTTGTGGAGGATGTAAGTGGCAAAACCTTCCTTATAAAGAGCAACTAAAAGCAAAAGAGCAACAGGTTTTTGATCAATTGACACGCATAGGCAAAGTTTCTCTTCCTGAAATAAATCCTATAATGGGATCTATTCACACTGAAAATTACCGCAACAAATTAGAATTCGGTTGTGCTAATAAACGATGGTACACTACCGAAGAACTAAAAGACATACCAAACGGAATAGGATTAACAGAAGGTGCTATTGGTTTTCATATTACAGGTGCTTTCGACAAGATATACCCTATAAAAAAATGCTGGTTGATGGATAATCTTCAAAATGACATTAGAAACTCCATTTACAACTATGCTCTAAAAAACAAATTTACCTTTTATGACACACGTGAGCAACATGGGCTATTACGCAGTATCATGATACGCAATTCTAACACAGGCGAATGGATGGTATTAATACAGTTTCATTACGATAATGATAATGATGAAGAACGTTCTTTAGGATTAATGAAACACATTGCCAACAATTTTCCACAAATTAGCTCATTGCTATATGTTAACAACCAAAAAGGTAATGACACTTTCAACGACCTTGATCTTATTTTATACAAAGGGAAAGACCATATCTTTGAAACAATGGAAGAGCTTAATTTTAAAGTTGGGCCTAAAAGTTTCTATCAAACCAACACAGAACAAGCTTACCATCTTTATGATGTAACTCGCCGTTTTGCTAATCTAACTGGCAAAGAGTTAGTATATGACTTATATACAGGAACTGGAACTATAGCCAACTTTATTGCAAAAAAAGTTAAGAAAGTAATAGGCATCGAGTATGTTCCTGAAGCGATAGAAGATGCTAAAGTAAATTCAAAAATCAACAATATTGAAAACACTTTATTCTATGCTGGAGATATGAAAAACATTCTTACTGATAGATTTGTAAAAGAACATGGTCGTCCAGATGTTATTATTACCGATCCTCCACGTGCAGGTATGCATCCCGATGTTATCAATGTGATATTACAAGCACGACCCAAACGCATTGTTTATGTGAGTTGTAACCCCGCTACACAAGCACGAGACTTATCATTACTTAATACAAGCTATAAGATTATTGCTGTACAACCTGTAGATATGTTTCCTCATACACCACATGTAGAAAACGTTGTTCTCTTAGAAGAAAGATTAACATAGCCACAAATAATACTTGTTTTGAACAAAAATATTTGTATAAATTTGAATATTACTATTTTTTGAAATCGAGTAGGAGGTAAACCCTAATCATAGGTGTTTATTTCCTACTTTCGTGTTCACCGACCTCTCACACCACCGT